>JAYKIC010000317.1:0-3653 GCA_035284985.1 Leptolyngbyaceae cyanobacterium | reverse complement strand
TGAGCCAATTTTAAGGGGGAATTTAGCGTATGAGTGAATATAGTATTTTTACATCGGAGTCTGTGTCAGAAGGCCATCCAGATAAGATGGCCGATCAAATCTCTGACGCAATCTTAGATGCTATGCTGCGGGACGATCCCCATTCCCGTGTTGCAGTTGAGACATTAGTCAAAACAGGCATGGCTGTGGTGGCCGGTGAAGTTCGCACCAACACCTACGTTGACCTAGAAGATGTAGTGCGAGAAGTCATTTTGAGTATTGGCTACGATAGTTCTGATGTGGGCTTCGATGGAGCCTCCTGTGCCGTCATCAACGCGATTGGAAAACAATCCTCAGACATTGCCATGGGGGTGGATGAAGCTACCGATAAGGACTTGGGAGCGGGGGACCAAGGCTTAATGTTTGGCTACGCCACCAACGAGACGGATGTGTTAATGCCTGCTCCCATCTACTATTCCCATCGCTTGGTCGAACGCCAATCCTATCTACGGAAGCACAACGTTTTGCCCTGGTTACGCCCTGATGCCAAAAGTCAGGTGACACTCCGTTATGAGAATGCCAAGCCTGTGGCAATTGATGCCGTTGTGCTCTCCACTCAACATGACCCCGATGTGTCCCAGAGCGATATTCGGGAAGCGGTCATGGAGGAAATTATCAAGCATGTGCTACCCCCAGAGTGGCTCCATGTGGGGACTCAGTATCATATCAACCCGACGGGCCAGTTTATTATCGGTGGCCCCGTTGGGGATTGTGGCTTGACGGGACGCAAAATTATTGTGGATACCTACGGTGGTATGGCCCGTCATGGTGGTGGCGCGTTTTCAGGCAAAGATCCGTCTAAAGTGGACCGCTCTGCGGCCTATGCCGGACGGTACGTTGCCAAAAACATTGTGGCGGCAGGGCTGGCGGATCGGTGTGAGATCCAGGTCTCTTACGCCATCGGGGTGGCTCAACCCACTTCTATTTCCATTAACACCTTTGGTACGGGCCAGGTGTCCGATGAGAAGATTAGCCAGTTGGTGCGGGAACATTTTGACCTGCGGCCTCAAGGGTTAATCGATATGCTGGATCTACGGCGACCCATTTATCGCCAAACGGCGGCCTATGGCCACTTTGGTCGTGAGCTAGATGATTTTACCTGGGAGAAAGCGGATAAGGCTGAAGTGCTCAAGGCGAGTGTCTAGGGCTGCACCCTTATAGCAGGAACCGACTGCGTAGGGTGGGCAATGCCCACCCTACCTGAGTATTTAGGGTTCTATAATGAGCGCCACGAGGAGGCTGTGGGGAGGTGACGGTGATGATAACGGATCAGGAGTTTTCGGCGGCGATCGCCACTCTCCTCCAGGGCTTTTCCCAATTTGGCATCAAGCTAGGGTTGGATTCAACCCGCACCCTGCTCCACCATTTGGGTAATCCTCACCACCACGTCCCCACGGTACATGTGGCGGGTACCAATGGCAAAGGGTCGGTCTGTGCCTATTTATCGTCTATTTTGGCGGCATCGGGTTATCGGGTCGGGCGCTACACCTCACCCCATTTGGTCGATTGGACTGAACGCATTTGTATTAACGGACAGGCGATCGCCCCCCCGGTTTTACTCGCCATTTTGCAGCAGATTGCCAATATCGTTGGCGATCGCCACCTGCCCACCACCCAGTTTGAATTGATTACCGCTGCGGCTTGGATGTATTTTGCCCAAGAACAAGTGGACATTGCCATCATCGAGGTGGGTTTGGGCGGTCGCTTGGATGCAACGAACGTGTGCGATCGCCCCCTAGCCAGCGTGATTACCTCCATCAGCCGGGATCACTGGCAACAGTTAGGCTCCACCCTGGGACACATCGCCATGGAAAAGGCAGGCATTCTTAAGCCTGAGTGTCCGGCAATTATTGGTCCCTTGCCCCCAGAAGCGGAGAGGGCGATCGCCCAACGTATCCAGGATGTCCCCTGTCCCGTCTACTGGGTCCAACCCGCCACTCCCCTCGATCCCCCCACCCTGCAATACCATCCCCCCCGCCACTCCCCACTCCTCGCTCCCCACTCCCCACTCACCTACACCATTCCCCTCCTTGGGGATTATCAACGCACCAACTCGGCCTTGGCGATCGCCACCAGTCAAGTCCTCCAAAGTCAGGGCTGGAAAATTTCAACCGATCAGATTCGCACGGGGTTAGCACAAACAACCTGGGCGGGACGACTCCAGTGGGTGCAGTGGAACGGCCTGAAAATTCTCGTGGATGGTGCCCATAATCAAGCCTCTGCGGCAGCCCTACGACGGTATGTCGATCAGTTACCCCAACCGATTCACTGGATTATGGGAATGCTGGAAACCAAGGATCATGACGCTATTTTTCGGGAATTATTGCGGGGGGGCGATCGCCTATCCCTCGTTCCCATCCCCGCCGCCGCCTCAACCTCCCCCACCGACCTAGCGCAGTTGGCCCAGCAGTGTTGCCCTACCCTCCACACCTGCCAAATAGGCACCGATATTCTAGCCCTACTGGATCACCTCGCCACCCAACCTCCACCAGAGGCTGATCAGCTCCCCACCGATGCCAGTCCTAGAGCACCACAGGGCACCCTCGTATTATGTGGATCGCTCTACCTGATTGGCCACGTATTTAGCACCCTCCTTCCCTCCCCCACCTAGAAAAATTGCTGAGTGTTACGCTAATGTTATGGAGGGACATCTTTAACAAAGCATTAAGCCGTAGTAAAGAGAACACTATAGAATGCGAGAAATAGAATAAAACTATTCCCCATTCCATTTTTCTAGAGATCCCATCCTCACTTGGTTCCATTCTGATCCCATTGGGATCGTTAGGGCATGAGGGATTGACCGATAAAAAGCTATTAAGGGTGAGCGGCAGTGGGCTGTATCCACCACCCCATCCGGTGCTTTATTTGCTCATCAGTCCCGAACTCTTTTTCCAGCTTCAGTACCCTGATTGATCGTATTTTTCAGACAAGATTTATCCTGCCAAAACCCATGACTAACCTGGCTAATCCATTGCTGTCTCCAGTCCGCGCTTCATTATCAGAGGCTCTCTCTTTGGCCCCAAATCCGATGGAGGCCAACCTTGATAAACCTCAAGAATACTGTGGTGTCTTTGGCATTTATGCTCCTCAAGAAGAGGTAGCCAAGTTAACCTATTTTGGCTTGTATGCCCTCCAACATCGGGGCCAAGAAGCAGCCGGAATTGCCACGTTTGACGGCACGGTAGCCCACGTCTACAAAGATACGGGTTTGGTGTCCCAAGTGTTCAATGAAGCCATTCTAAATCAATTGCCGGGACAGATTGCCATTGGCCATACCCGTTATTCCACCACTGGGGCCAGTCGGGCGGCTAATGCTCAACCGATGATGGCAGAAACGCGGCTCGGCAACTTAGCAGTTGCCCACAATGGCAACTTAGTCAATGCCCATTTACTCAAAGATGAATTGATTGCGGCAAACTATCTGCCTGAAACCACAAGCGATACTGAAATGATTGCCTTGGCGATCGCCGCTGCGGTAGATGAAGGCCAGGACTGGCTCGATGGAACGGTAACAGCGCTGAAGCGGTGTCAGGGAGCCTTCAGTTTGGCGATCGCCACCCCCCAAGGGATTATGGGTGTGCGTGATCCCCATGGCATCCGACCCTTGGTGATTG
>JAYKIC010000316.1:0-3856 GCA_035284985.1 Leptolyngbyaceae cyanobacterium | reverse complement strand
AGTTACTAGCAACACCTCACCCATCAGCAAATGGGTGTCAAGAGTGCTAGGAATCGAGATGGGCAAGTTGAAAGGAGTGGGCAAGGATAGCAGCGCTAGAGAGACTTGCTCAACGACAACCGACTGGCCTGTCTGGGGCTGAAGCAATTGCACCTCCAACCGGATGAGTTCGCCCTTAGGACTAGCAGGGTGTCCTTCTTGATGGTGTCCCCGATTCACCACCTGACCAAGGAGGGCGAGGTGGGTATCGGCGGATACGACATAGGCGGTTTGATTGAGGACGAGGGCCAACTGGGTCAGATCAATCGAATGGCTGGGATCAATCGAATGGCTGGGATCAACCGTAGGGGAGGGGATCGCCCCACTGGGGGGGAAAGATACGGGCGTAGAAGGAGTGTCCATCGGTGGCGAATGGAGCTTAGACTTCATCGTCGCAATAATTTGGTCCGCCATTTGGTCCGCTACCGCCAAAATTGACTCTAGATCATCAGTACTTTCGGCAGCACTTTCGGTAATACTTTCGGCAGATTGCTCTGCCCAGTCTGGGCTGCGGTCAGGAACGTTAGCGATCGCCTCAGGGGTAGCCCCATCCGAGACCATTGCCGGGTGGACCGTATTTTGAAATGGATTTTGACTCGCCGCAGGTTGCCACTGCTCCATCTCCCCCTGATAGTCTGGCCCAGTGGCATCGGCTTGAACCGGGTTTAACTGAACGGTATTGAGCTGGACGGCATCGGACTGGACAGCATCGGACTGGACGGCACCCAATGGTCGATGAACCCTCGTCAAGGGGAGGGGGGCGGTAGCCATTGATTCCATCTCTGGTGATTCCAGCTCTGGCCCCAGATCTTTGGAATCCATCTCTGGTGATTTCATCTCTGGCTCCAGATCTTTGGCCAATACTTGGATCTGCAAGCCATGACGATAGGTGCGGGGCGATGGCGATCGCCCCGCCCTATCGTCGGCCCCATCGCCATCGCCCAAAGCGGTTGGCTGATCTCCTAGGGAGTACTGACAACGGATATCCCACATCCCTGGCTTCAGGTGGGTAAATGGCAGTAAGGCTACTAGCCCTTTGCGATTAGTGTTGGTCTGACGTTTCTTGACCCGACGACGGGGTGGGAATCCCTCCACATCCAGGTAGCTTATTTGGATAGTAACTGGACAATGAAGGTGCGTTGTTTTCCCCATTAATCGATAACGCCCCTCCAGAATCTCTGACTCAGGCATATCGAGGGGAAGCCACACCGTATCTCCCTCTTTTTGAATTAAGAAAGTCCAAGACTCCATCGCACACCTCCACGCATGAGGACCATGTGCCCCTATTTAACCATCTCTTTTTGGTAAACGAACAGGTGCGCTAAAGAGTGACACATTCAATTGTGTTGAATTGATAACTATTTCAATTAATAACTATTTAATTGATAGCTATTAAACAACTTATTAGTGTCGAAGTAATAGATCCCCTTCATTTTTGGAGGCTAGTCTAAAACAAGACATACACCTCCAAAAGCAACGATAATAGTAGACGGTTTTGCTACCGTAGCTATTTTTAGTTCAGGGTGTAGGTGTACTCTGATTTGATGAGTCGCAACACCATTTCCGATTCATAATTTTGCACCCCTTGAATTTGATTCAGTTTCGAGAAAAACTGAATCAATTCACTGTGGACCCCATAATTAACATCTGCTACGACGTTATATCGTCCCGCTGTGGTAGCAACAAAACGAACTTCTGGCATTTGGGCTAACGTATCCGCCACTGAATTGATATAGTCGCTGGATGCTGATACCCAAACCACAATCATGTGGGGAATACCCAATTTATCGGGGTTGGGCCATGCTTGGATGGTGATCATGTCAGATTGCAGCAGGCGTTGCACCCGATACCGGGCCGTAGCTTCGGGAATACCAACTCGTTTTGCAATCTCAGTGAAAGCCATCCGGCCATCACCATGAAGAAGCGTAATAATCTGCTGATCAACTGCGTCAAGGGACACTGAATCAGGGACTGGGTTCATTGAAGCCATACTGGTATTTCTTGTTCTCAGTTTTCAAAAAAAATGACATTCTGTTCTGTGTCTGGAAGCACCCCATAGGGGCGATCGCTAAGGTGGGAGCAAATTTTACAAGAGCGATCTTTGGTGAATCGACGAGGAGCGAACAGGTTTGCCTCGGACTCTTTCGTATTGCACGTGGGGGAGTTCCTACGAAAACAAGCTAACGATTTAGTTTATGCCCTATTCTATCGTTATAAGTTCCATTTAAACCTTTTTTTCTACTAATTCGGTCGATTGTTCCATAACTTAACTAAGGATCGACTGACATTCGCATAGTCTCTGACGCAGGAAAAATCGGCTCACGGCCATGGCGATCGCCCAAGTCAGCCTATTCTAAAACAGATTTAATGGGGGATTGACCCCACTTCATCGAAGAAGATTCGCCTGATTTAACCTGGGTAGTCCCTAGTCAATGAAGACATCAGAAGCAGGTGATTAAACACCCAGATTACCGTTGACTCAACAATTACACCTATCACTAATAAAACGAAAGCAGCCCCTATCCCATTTTTGTAGGGTGGTGGTTGGAACGTTTTTATCGCGGTTCCACAACCAATCAGACAACCGAGCTTGCATCCCTTAACGGTTGGGAAAAAACTCAGTTATATGAAAAATCTATTTATCATCTCAACTTAGTTTGTAATACTAATGATACTGGATGAAAAATTTAATCCTTCATGCCAATGGGTTGGATAGCAAGAAGGGAGGCTCCTGGGGATAAGTTACGCTTTGTAATAAGGCCATGGGGCCATGGTTTTTGAGGATATCAAGTTGGGCCATATTTTTGACAAATAGAGACCCAGCAAATCCCAGGGCATTGATGGAGATGTTGTAAGCTTTTTCCTGGGAGCGAGGGACTAAGAGCATCCAACGACGAGTGACCAATAAGTTATAAGGATGGGTGTGGCGATCGCCCTCCCCTTGGTGCTGTAGCCCCAGTTCGTTCAGGAGATCCCAGTAATGGTTTAACAGCGATGTTGCCGCTATTTGGGGCGTAAGATGGGGGGCTAAGTTAAAGGTTCTCAACCCATGGTAAAACGGCAAATTTCCTTTTTCTGCGGTTGAGGACGGGGATGATAGGGGCAATACTGTTTCAACGGGAATGGCCTGTTCCCCAGGTACGACGGGCAGTGGGACCAACTGCAAATGTTTGTGTTGCTGGCTCGCACCTGCGATCGTGCCACCATTATAAAAAGCTAGGCCATCAATTTGGCGCAGTCCCTGCCAAAGTGCAAAAAAGTCCTGGTGCTTCAGCCAAGTATTTTGGTGTTCAAATTCACGGGTAACGATTAATACATGATGATCCACGACGTTGAATTTGTTGAGCAAACAGACATGGGTAGACGATAAATGAGTAACAAATAAATCTTCCTCATAGGGAAGAAACGGATTAAAGTCTTTGCCTGCGGCTTGCAGCGCCTGCTGTTGCTTTCTCGCCTGTTCTTTGAGTTTTAAGTTGGATAGAATCCGCACTAAAAATGTTATGCCATTTTGCTCCACAAATTCATAATGGGTAGGAATGGGTTGAAGTGCTCCACATTCTAGTGCCTGGAGCGATCGCTGACGAACTTGCAACCACAACGGGTCTGCTTCCAACGGGTCTGCTTCAGTTGCAGTCTCTCGAAAATGATCAGGTTCTTGATTATCAGACAATGGCTCGTTCAATTTCATCGTAGGGTGTCAAATTAAAAGGGTGGCGATGGACCTTGTGGTCCAACCAAATTGGCTTACGCTTATATGGAGATCATTTACTTGAGTCTATTTAGTGTACAAGTTTAGAGGGGACCACTGTGGAGC
>JAYKIC010000315.1:0-5493 GCA_035284985.1 Leptolyngbyaceae cyanobacterium | reverse complement strand
ACAATACTCCGGTCTTCCTCTTTTCCAATCATTCCTTGGATTCCTAGATTCCCCTACACTATTGAAAAGAGAACAAGTATTGCTATGGGTGAACCCATCTTCTTTTCCAAAGAAATTCAAACGTCCTTATCCCGACTAATGCCACGGCTAGAAGCCCGGTTTGCCAACCAGGTTGATCAAGGCGACTGGCATAGTTACGTCCAGCGGATTAATACCCATTTTCCCCGTCTATTCAAACTGCTATTCCAGTTGTACGGTCAACAGTATGACTTCTTTTACCACTTAGAAGACATCATGGCCACCGCTACCCAAATGTGGGTAGAACGACCCGATGATCTCAAAGGGTTGGATGTTATGCGGGAAGCCGATCCCCATTGGTATCAAGCCAACCGCATGGTTGGAGCGATGTGCTATGTCGATCTGTTTGCTGGTGATTTACAAGGAATACGCGATCGCATCCCCTATCTCACCGAAATGGGCATCACCTACCTCCACCTCATGCCCGTCTTCAAAAGCCCAGAAGGCGATAACGACGGGGGATACGCCGTCAGCAGTTACCGCGAGATTGATCCACCCTTGGGAACCATGGAACAGCTCAAAGAGCTGGCCAGTGAATTACGCCGTCACGGCATCAGTTTAGTGGTCGATTTCATTTTCAACCACACCTCCGACGAACATGACTGGGCTGCAAAAGCCCTAGCGGGCTACGAAGACTACCAAGAGTACTACCGTATGTACAATAGTCGGGACTTACCCGATGCCTTCGAGCAAAGCATCGTGGCCGTATTTCCCGATGAACATCCAGGCTGCTTTACCTACCGCAACCGCATCCGTAAATGGGTTTGGACCACCTTCCACAACTATCAATGGGATTTGAACTATGAAAACCCCACCGTGTTTAGCCGCATGGTGGGGGAAATGTTATTTTTAGCCAACGTTGGTGTGGAAATATTGCGGTTAGATGCGGTCGCCTTTCTTTGGAAACGCATTGGCACTCGCTGTGAAAATCTCCCCGAAGCCCATCTCATCATTCAAGCCTTCAACGCCCTGATTCAAATTGCCGCCCCTGCCCTGGTATTTAAATCAGAAGCCATTGTGCATCCTGATGAGGTCAATAAATACATCGGCAAAGACGAATGCCAACTTTCTTACAATCCCCAACTGATGGCATTGCTCTGGAACGCCTTGGCGACGAGGGAAGTGAGCCTATTACGTCATGCCATGGAAAAGCGGCTAGCCATTCCCTCCGGGTGTGCCTGGGTTAACTATATCCGCTGTCACGATGATATTGGCTGGGCCTTTTCAGATGAAGACGCAGCCGAAATCCATCTGAACTTCCATGACCACCGGAAATTCCTCACCTCATTTTACACGGGGCAGTTTCCAGGCTCCTTTGGTCGGGGGCAACCCTTTCAAGAAAATCCCAACACCGGAGAGGCCCGCGTCTCTGGTACCACGGCATCCCTTTGTGGTCTAGAAAAAGGCTTATATGAGAACAATACCGAAGAAGTAGAGCTAGCCGTTCGTCGAGTGCTACTACTGCACGGCATTCTGATGACCATTGGAGGGATTCCATTGATTTACCTGGGGGATGAACTAGGTATGTTAAATGACTATGATTATAGTAATGATCCAGATAAGGAAGGGGATAGCCGTTGGCTGCATCGTCTCAAGTTTGATTGGAAACGGGCGGAACAACGATCTGATCGAGAAACCATCCCTGGACAGATTTATCAAGGACTCCTAAAGTTGATTCAAATTCGACAGCAGAATCGAGCCTTTACCAATGGTGAAACCGATATCATGGATACGGGGAATGACCATGTGTTTGGCTATTTCCGCCACGATTGGAATCAGAATGTTTTAGTTCTGGCTAATTTCACCGAACATCCCCAGGAAGTGGTGGCAAAACGCTTACGCCTATTAGGGCTACGCAAAACCTTTACGGATATCGTATCGGGCCGAACCATTACTGCCATGCAAAAATTGGTGCTTGATCCCTATCAACTCATGATTCTCTTAGGAATTCGATAATGTTGGGGCTATTCTTTAGACCCTAACGAAAGAGGGGGTATCTGTAGTTCCGTCAGAGGCGGCTTTGCGCCCTGCTCGATGTGGTTCCAAGCGGTGATAGGGTGCTAGAAAAATCTGTTATGATGGTGCATAAGATGTTATGATGTCCTATGCATGGCGAGCGTAGCCAAGGGGTTAAGGCATCGGATTGTGGTTCCGACATTCGGGGGTTCGATTCCCCTCGTTCGCCCTCTTTAATAAATACTTAATATCTGAAGGGTTTTATAGATTACTAAATCCTTAAAAACCGTGACGCTTTTGTCATATTTTTTTGATAACGGTTTTGTAGCGATATGTAACCCCGTTGATGGCAGCGTAGGCAATGGGAATATTCGCCCCCAATCGATTCAAGCTGGTCTAATCGCTATGATTCTCATTCTTGTGATAGCAGTGGACAACTAGGGAATTGGGAGGACATTGGGACAGGTTGCCGCCCATCGATCTTGGGGGGGTAACAGTATCATTTACTCCTAGCGGTCAACCGTTGCCTCCCCAGTCTCTAGATCCATGCCGTTATAAATAGCGACACATTCAAGGGTGATGTTGATTAGGACATTGGTCACAATAAATTAGGGTAATTGAACAAGGCGGTTCGTCTTTCCCGTTGCCATTTCCAGCGTTCTAGCAACTTTTCAGTACTATGGTGTCCCACATTTCATCGACCAATCGTGATCTACCCTTAGTAGAAGCGGCCCTGATGGGTAATCTAGAGGCGATCGCCTCCCTCCTCCAACAAACACTCACAGTTGCCCAAGCCAATTTTCTGCCAAACGATGTTGTCCAAACTGTAATGCAAACGGTTGAGCCAATGGCGATCGCTCTGGGGCAAGCTTCAGGGCAAGCTTCAGGGCAAGCTTCAGGGCAAGCTTCAGGGCAATTTGCCTCCCGTGTTGTTATTGATGGGCATGACAGTCGATGGACTAAACGGGGCATGATCCTGCTTCAGGCTGATCAGAACTCTGATCAAGACACCAACGTTGCGTCCTCGAAATGGCAATTACGACCAACCCTCGACCCGGTTCATCGTTGTGAACCCCTAACTCGTCTGCTGGGTCGGCAAGAGGTGGTCAATGGGGCGATCGCCGCACTCCATGCCAAAGGGGCGATCGCCATTTCGGCCCAGAACGGCACAGGTAAGACCGCTTTACTGCGTACCCTATGTCACCATCCCCAACTCATGGCCCAATTTTCCCAAGGTATTTTTTACCTACGGGGTTATGATCGGCCCTTAGACGACCTATGGCAAAGTGTATTTGATAGTGTGTATCAGGTTGCTCCAGGGAAAACTGTAAGTGCTAATACGGTCTTTAAACCCACGGCCACCGAGATCCAACAATGGCTCAGCCACCAGTCTATCTGTGTTGTGTTAGACGAACTGACCGGGGACGGACACCAAGGCCAGGATTTGGTCCGGTGGTCCCAGTTGTCAACTCATCCTCCGTTGCTCATGGCAATATCGGCGGCTGGGGCTGCCTCTAATCAGGGGCAAGTGGTCCTAGATCGCAGCTTCAAGGGTCAACAGGTAGCGCTTCAAGGTCTACCCCTCCAAGAGGCGATCGTTTTGTTGGAGGAAGGACTAGGGCGATCGCTCCAGACTAACGAATGGTCTGATGCCCAATACCTTTGCCAACAGCTTGGGGGCCATCCCCAGCGATTAATGCAGTATGCGGCATTGGTGCAACAGCGCCAGCATTCCTTGGCTGAATTGGTGAGCCATCTGCGGCGGGGTACCCCCGTTGATGCCCTGATTTTGAAAACGATTGGCAACTTGCCCGATCCAGAACGGCGGATTGTGGCGATTTTGGCCACCTTAGGGGGAACGCCCATTCATCCGAATCATTTACCGACGCTGATGAATCTTAGCCGGGGCACAACCTCCGTTGATGAGCCATTGCAAACGTTAATGCAATACAACCTAGTTGTGGTTGATGGTCCCTACTGTCGATTGGCGGACAATTTAGTGGCCTCGATTCAGCGATCTTGGAATTTGGAACCGTGGGCCAATCAAATCATTCGTTATTTCGCCGCCTGGTTGACCCAACTAACCACCGCATCCTTTGCCATGTCAGAGATAGTGGTTCCGATTCAGGCCAATAGTGATACCCTTTGGGGTGTCCTGCGGCTAGCGGCCCGCCAGCAACAATGGGCTACGGTCCTGTCCATGGGAATGGCCATGGAGCAGGGGCTATGGCTGGGCAAACAATGGGGACGGTGGCAGCAGGTGTTGTTATTACAATGGTTTGCGGCGCGATCGCTCCAAGATAAAGCGACTGAGGCGACGATTTTGCATCAACTGGGCAGTCGGGCATTGTGTGTGGGCGATCGGATTACGGCCCAGGCTTACCTGACCCAAGCCTTTCACTATCGGCGTGAAAGGGGCGACACAGAAGGAGCCGCCCTCACTCAGCACAACCTGATGAGCCTGCATCGGAAAGCGACCCCAAAAACTACCCCACAGGCCACCCAAATAGGCCAGATGGCCCATCGCTCCCCCAGTGAAACTTCTCCCAACTCCCCAATCCCCCAATCCGAACAACTGCCCACTTCAGATGAATCCCCATCGGCGGACAGGGGCCAGGAATCGTCCACAGGTTCCCATGATGATCCCCCATCGCCGGAGAATACGGTGATTCTCTCATCGCCATCCTGGTTTTCCTGGGCGCGTTTGGCTATGGTGCTAGGGGCGATCGCCACCCTAGGGTTAGGATTTTTCCTGCTGCGCCAACAATCATTTGAGTATGGATTACGACCGCAATATACTTTCCCGCCCCAACGCACTCGAATTCCCAGCGAGCCTTATTTTTTCACCATCACCAACACCACATCTGGGCCACTCCCCATCAGTATTGCCTTCAGCCAGGGTAACGAACAAGACTTCTCGCTGATCAGCGATGACTGCACCGATCAACCCTTAGCTCCAGCCGAGGAGTGTAATTTGGTGGCCACCTTTACCCCCCAAAATGATGGACCGCGATTGGCCACATTTACCGTTAACATGGGTCAAGCGGATGAACCCAAAACCCTGACCTTACGGGGCGTGGGGGCTAATGTTGAAGCCGAGTTACGCCCCTATGCCATGACCTTTGGCCAACAAATTGTCGCGGCCCAAAGTCAGTCCCAAACCATTACCTTTCGCAATAAGGGCAGTGTCGCCTTTATGGTGAGTGAAACCGTGCTGCGGGACAACCCAGACAATGCCTTTACGTTGGAGCAAGACAATTGCTCCCAACAGCTATTGCAACCCCGCGATAGCTGTAGCCTCACCTTTGCCTTTGCCCCAACAGCCCAAACTACCTATCAATCCGTTCTGGATGTGGTGGATGATACTGGAACGGCAGTCTGGAGTGTAGCGTTGACGGGGACAGGTATTCCCCTGCCAGATCCGGTACAGGTGCGAGTGCCTGTGCCCTTGCGTGGATC
>JAYKIC010000314.1:0-8646 GCA_035284985.1 Leptolyngbyaceae cyanobacterium | reverse complement strand
CTCCAACATGGGGCGATCGCCGCCACCGCCGCCCTCAAAATCCGCTGGGTCAATGCTGAAGACATTGAAACCTATGAAGCCCACTCCTATCTGCAAGGGGTCCATGGGATTGTTGTTCCTGGAGGATTCGGAACTAGGGGAGTTGAAGGAAAAATTAAAGCCATCGAATATGCCCGCACCCAAAAAATCCCATTTTTGGGTCTCTGTCTAGGGATGCAGTGTTCTGTGATCGAATGGGCCAGGAATGTGGCCTCCCTAGACCAAGCCCATAGTGCTGAATTTGATGAACAGACCGCCAATCCGGTGATTAACCTGTTGCCAGAACAGCGGGATGTGGTGGATCTGGGGGGCACCATGCGGTTGGGCCTATATGCCTGCCGTTTGCTATCAGACAGTTTGGCCGATCGCCTCTATCAAACTGAGGTGGTGTATGAACGCCATCGGCACCGCTATGAGTTCAACAATGCGTACCGCAATTTGTTCCTAGAGTCTGGCTTTGTGATTAGTGGCACTTCGCCCGACAATCGCCTAGTGGAAATTATTGAACTACCCTCCCATCCATTTTTTATCGCCACCCAATTTCATCCAGAGTTTCAGTCTCGCCCTAGTGCGCCCCATCCCCTGTTTAGTGGGTTGCTCAAGGCTTGTTTGAACCAGATGAAAGGGGACAATAAGCCATCCGATCCCCTTGAAGCGCCCGTGATGTCTCCCTAGGGGTGAGGGAATGATGTAGCCTGGAACGGCCTGTAAAGGAAGTTAGATCTTTGTTAAAAAATCTGTAGGGACTTAACCATCGTTTCGAGTTTATGGAACAGTGGTGGAGGAATTGCTTCATTGCAATGAGTGCTTGTCCGGTCCGGTGCCGGACTTTTTTATTGGGGATTGGGGGCGACATTGGTTTGAGGTGGTTTGAGACGGGGCTAATCGGCCCTAATGCAGTTTAGGGTCTACCCATCCAGTAGGATTAAAGTGTCTAAAAATTTGCATAATTATTCTGTTGCCACTATAAATCCGAATTCTATGGCTCATCTAGCTTCTGCGATCGCCCCTACCCAGATCCGACCCATCACCTCAGCCGCTGACCGGGAATTATTTCTCGACGTTCCCTACCATGTTTACGCCCATGATCCAAATTGGGTGGCCCCCCTACGCAGCACTGAGGCCAAGTATTTGGCTGAGGATAATCCGTTTTTGGATTATGGCTCATTGCAAGGGTTTATTGCGATCCAGGATGGATGCGCGGTGGGGCGGATCGTGGCCTCTGTCAACCAGCGGTTGATTGAGAAAGAGGGTTACGCTGTCGGGCTGTTTGGCTTTTTTGAATGTGTGGAGGATGGGGCGATCGCCACCGCCCTATTCGATCACGCCTGTGACTGGTTACGGCAACAGGGCATGACCCATGTGCGTGGCCCGATTAATCTGTCTACCCATAATCGTTGCCTATTTTTGGTGGATGGGTTTGATACGCCCCCCATGATCATGATGCCGTACAACCCGCCCTACTATCCCCAATTTGTTGAGCAAAACGGTTGGGTCAAAGCGAGGGATGCCTACGCCTATCGCTTGGATCTGACCCAATCCCTTGATCCCAAATACGAGAAGGGCTACCGCATTGCCTGTCGTTCCGGCATCCAGTTCCGTAATCTCAATCTGAAAGGTGATGCTTTCTGGCAAGACGTGGACAATATGTATCACCTGTTCACCACCACATTTGCCAATAACTGGAGTTCTACCCCCCGCACCTTGGAAGACTTTCGGGAAGAGGCCAAAGAACTCCAATCCGTGGTAGATCCTGATATTTTCTGGATTGCTGAATACGAGGGCAAAATGGTGGGCTTTTTCATGGCCCTGCCCGACTATAACATTCCCCTCAGGCGGGTGAAGGGTCGCCTCAATGTTTGGGGATTACTCAAATTTCTCTGGTATCGTCGCCAAATTAATCAGGGGCGAGTGGTGGTGATCTGTGCCCTGCCGGAACATCGTCGCCGCATGGTGCCCCTGGGTCTCATTTATTTGGGCATGACCAGTGGTACGAAAAAATCTAAACCCTATCAACAGGCGGAGTTGGGTTACATTTACGAAGATAACTTGCCCTCGCGCCATGTGACCGAGGCCACGGGGGCCACCATTTACAAAACCTATCGAGCCTATGAAAAGGCGCTGTGATCTTGGTTCAGTGAGTGTACTAGGTGAAGGCGATCGCCTTCACCTAGTCTAGCAATCTAAAGCTCGATCACCAAGCCACTGTAGGCAGGCACACGCACATTTAGCTGATCCTCTACTCGCTCACATTGACCGGAACCATACTTAATCTGGGGATGGGTTGTTGAGAGAAAAAGCGATCCCTTGGCCTCCGTCGGCCCTGCATTTACCATCACCAATAAGGTCTGCGAGGGTAATTGCCGACTAAAGCCATAGAGATGGCCCTCCGTCCACACGGTTTTATAGTCACCTGTGCGTAATGCTGGGTGGGTATGGCGCAGGTGGATCAGTTCCTTGTAACCCTTGAGCATATCTTGGTTCCAGTCGCTTTCTGCTGGGAAGGGGTAGCGATAGGATGGGTCTTCACCGCCGCCCTTTAACCCGATTTCATCGCCGTAGTAAACGCAAGGGGCACCGGGAAAGGTCATCAACAACAGCACCGCCAAGTGAATCCGGGTTACGGCCATCTCTACCGCATCCTCTCGATCCTGCTCACCTCCGGCCACGGTGAAGATCCGAGGGGTGTCATGGCTATCCAGCAGATTAAGCTGGGTTAACTGAATATTCCAGTCATACATCTGGAGGAGCTGTTCGATCCGGAGGGCATAGCCTTGGGCATTGAGGGGGGGATAGGGGGTATAGTTGGGTCGTTCCACGTACTCTTTTTGGATGCGATCGCCTACGGCAAAGGCGAGGACAGGCTCGGTAAACAAATAATTTGTCACCCCATCAAATTGGGTACCATCCAACCAGGGACGGGCATCTTCCCAAATTTCCGCCACAATGTACGCTTCTGGATTGATGGCTTTGATGCGATCGCGAAACTCCTGCCAAAAGCCATCGACTTGAATTTCATTGGCCACATCCAAGCGCCAACCGTCCACCCCTAGGCGAATCCAATGCTCCGCCACTTGCATGATGTATTCCCGTGCTTGGGGGTTATGGTGATTAATCTTGGGCAATGCCCGATTATCAGCCCAGCAAACATAATTGGCAGGTTTGTCGCCATCATAGGCGGACAGGGGCCAGCCCTCGATCAGAAACCAATCTACCCAAGGGGAATTCGCCCCATTTTCTAAAATATCGTTGAAAAAGAAAAAGCCGCGACTCGCATGGTTAAATACCCCATCCAACACCACCTTGAGACCTCGATCATGGGCTGCTGTCAAAAGATCGTGAAATGCCTGATTGCCACCTAGCAACGGGTCAACGGTGTAGTAATCGTGGGTGTGATAGCGGTGATTGCAAGCGGATTGAAAAATCGGATTGAGGTAAATTGCCGTTATGCCTAAAGCTTGAATGTAGTCCAGATGCTCAATGATGCCCCACAAATCGCCGCCTTTATAACCAAACGGCGTGGGTGGGGTTTTCCAGTCCTCCACGGGAACGCTCATGGCTGAGGATTTGGGCCGTTGAGCGGTACGGGCAAAGCGATCGGGAAAAATTTGATAAAAAACAGCGTGTTTAACCCAATCTGGGGTGTGGATAGACATAATGGCTAGTTCCTTGACTTCGCTGGCACGATTAAAACCCAAATGCCCAACCCTGAACCGTCCGCGCAGTGAAAGGTGTAGGGTCTTATGGGTTTGATCGTTAATTGTGACCACTGACTAATGTGTAAATTTGAATGTACAAATTTTGGCGTACAGTGGACAATGCAATGATTGTGGCACAAGACCGTCACCATCATAGTCGATTCCCTTCCATCCCCACGTTGTTTTTCGTTTTTCAATGTTTTGAATTGTGGTTATGACCCCAAAACAACCCCTCTCATCCGATTCTCCTGCGCCATCGTCCTCAACCTCCTCGGACGCAGAGAAGCCCGTTGTGACCCCCTCAGATGGGGCGGAAACAGTCATGCCTTGGTGGCAAGCTCTGTGGCAAAACCAACGCAGTAATGTGCAAACGGTGGCGATCGCCCTCCTCCTGTCCATTTGCATCCGATGGTTTGTGGCGGAACCTCGATTTATCCCGTCTGACTCTATGGTTCCGACCTTGGCAGTGGGCGATCGCCTCGTGATCGAAAAAGTATCCTATCGGTTCAGCCACCCCCACCCAGGGGATATTGTGGTATTCTATCCCCCCGCCATCTTGCAGGAATACTTTGGCTTTGGCGACGATCAAGCCTTTATCAAGCGGGTGATTGGCGCACCGGGCGATCGCATTCGCATCGAAGACGGCACCGTTTACGTCAACGACCAACCCTTAGCCGAACCCTACATTGCCGCCCCGCCCAATTACCGCTTGCTGCCCGTGCAGGTGCCGCCCGATGCCTACTTTGTCATGGGGGACAATCGCAATAATAGTAATGATTCCCACGTTTGGGGTTTCTTGCCAGAAAAAAACATTATCGGTCGGGCCATTTTCCGGTTTTGGCCCCTGGATCGGGAAGGCTTGTTGGGTTAGACAACCTGAGGGTTCAAGCCAGTCCCTAGGCTTCTAATTCCGTCAAAGCCTCCATGGCATGGGTGGCGGACATCAGCGCTGGCCCTCTCCCCATAAACACGGTGACATTAGCCGGGGAGTCACTCTCATCACCTCTTAAGTTTATTCTACTATATGGTTGAGTAGAGAAATAGCAAAGACCCTTAAGACTTAGGGGGAACTAGGGGTGGGGCCACCTGTAGCTCGATCACATTGCCATCTGGATCTTGGAGAAAGATAGCAGGTCGCCCGGAGGAACTGGCTTGCATCGGCCACTGGTGGGCTTGGAGGTGGGCGCGGGTTGCGTCGATGTCAGCGATCGCGATCGCCAAGTGATTGTTGCGCCCCCACTTTTCGGTATTCCGCAATCGAATAGGGGACAGATCATCACCTGCTTCATCCAAAATCAAATGAATTTGGTAATGTCCTAACTGATACCAACAGCCCGGAAAACCCATGGTTGGCGGACGGTCAATCTGGGGTAAACCCAAGACGGTGCCGTAAAAATATTGCGATCGCGGCAAATTCGCCACCAGGATGGCTGTATGCATAACGTGTAAGGGTTTCATCCGTCCATCACCTCCATGTTTTTAACGGTGCTACCCCAAAATATAGCGTACCGAAACTTGGCACATACCAATGGGTCCACGTACCTGTTTAGCGTTCCACAGTTTTTGGGAAAATTCTCGCCAATGCTGGTTCCCAGCGAGAAGCTGGGAACCAGCATTGGCGGATCTGCCTCATGTTTAGCTGGAGCCAGAGGCTCCAGTTGGGGTACCCAGCCAGAGGCAGGGCACCAGAGCCATAGGTTTTGGACGCTTATGGCCGCGACCTATTCCCCCGATCTGCTGCCCTCATCCCTTTCCTTTGAGAGCAGTCCCCGCCATTTGAAGAAGAATCCGGAAAATATGCACATTGAGGAGTCCCGATCGCACTGGAATCCGCGCATAGTAACGGTTTAACCTCAATCACCCCGTATGTTTAGTGTGACCCCCTCTAACTCCCCCTAGCAAAGGGGGAGGACCGGAGGTTCCCCCAGTCCCGCCTCAGCTCCAGGATTGCGCCTCAAACCCTTCTGGCACATCCAGGCGAAAAACCTCATCCTCAATGCGTGCCACATATAAGCCTTCCGCTAAAATGTTCTGCCGCAATTCTTCTGGCAAACTCACCGCCGCCAGGATTCCGTATAATTCCTTGGCTTGATGTTCTGGAAAAAACTGAGGGAAACGCTGTAAGAGCCGTTTCATTTGGGCGATCGCCTCTTCCCTGGGATGGCTCTTCACTTCCACCACATAGACCGCTTGGCGATCGCTATCAGCATAGGCCAACACATCAATCTCAATTTCTTCTCCATTCCACCGTTTTCTTACCCTAGGACTGACATATTCCATGCCAAACTGTTGCCGCAAAATTCGATCCATGGAGGGTAAGGCCAGTCCTTCAGTAAAACTGCCAAACTTGGCCCCCAACCCACCAATCTGTTTGCCTAGTTCCTTGAGTTGACGATCGGTTTCTTGCATTCGGCGATCGGTTTCTTGCATTCGGCGATCGGTTTCTTGGCCTAATGCCTTGAGGTCTTCAGCAAGTACTTTCAGTTGGTGATCGGTCTTTTGGGCTAATGCCTTGATTTGGCGATCGGTCTCTTGAATTTGGCGATCGGTCTCTTGTTGGGACTGGACGAGTTCCCGCAACAATTGCCACACTTCCTCGGATGTTGTGCTCATAGGCTCTGGGATAGTAATACTGAGTAATACTGATGCTTTTAGTATAGGTGAAATCTGCTAGGGTTCCGGTTCCGGTTCGGCTGAAGTTAATCCGTGGCGATCGCAAATAATTCTCCCGTTTTCACATACTCATTTGCCCCCCCCAAACGGCAAATGGGTTGCATCGCCACCGTATCCACTAGCCCTAACTCTGAGCGGTACAGATCTTCGCGGACATGGAACCGTAGCACTCGACCCAACACCATGACATTGGTGGCCCCTTCAACCGGAATGATTTGTGTTACCTGACACTCCATCGCCACCGGGGCATCCTGAAGTCGGAGCGGACGCACATCATTGGCAGGCACGGTTTTCAAGCCCACTTGTTCAATTTCACTCACCCCATAGGGAAAGTTGGCCGAGGTTTTGACCATGGCTTGAGCCATGGCTTCATCGACGATGTGGGATACGAACTCCCCCACCTCTTTGACATTCCGCAGCGTATCCTTTTCCCTTGGCTCTTGGCGGCGGTAGGAGACAGAAAACATGATGGTTGGCGGAAATCCGGCAACGGCATTATAGAAAGAGTAGGGAGCCAGATTGGAAATCCCCGTGGCACTGATGGTAGACACCCAGGCGATCGGGCGAGGGGCGGCTACACTGGTCAACAAGTGATAGGGTGCCGGATCGGCCATGGCCGCAGGGATAAACGAGAGCATATTAGTTGCCATAGTTGTGAGTGTGGAGTCTACCCATGTAGTGTTGACGGAAATTAGCAATTACTTAACAAAAATAATTATTAGAAATCGTTTTACCCCTTACTATGTAAACTTTGGTTGCTGAGATATTGGGAAGCCCAGGTTATCTTGTTATGGTAATCATAAGTTGTTGTAGCGGTATAAATGAATACCCTTTTGCTGCCTAGATTTTAAGTCCTGGCTCCTAGAGAGGATTGGAAGGGGCCATTGATAGTCCCAATACTTTAAGGGGACAGTCTAGGAAATTGGTTTTTCTTAAGGTTTACTGAATTAAAGACGGGTTGATTCCTGGCATGAAACATTATTGCGATGAATGGATTAGAGAGTGGTGTGATGCGAATGGCTGGACTGAACCAGTGATGAATCCGCTGAATCACTATTGGGCTTTTCCCCCAGGCGGGGTGATGCCGGTTCCGATCCCGTCTGATGTCTTGCAGACTATCAAGCTGGAAAAGGGACTGAGTAATCAAGAGCAGTTTTGGTCTGGTACGGCACTGCTGTTTGGGATGGTGGCGGTGTTAATTGCCTATGTGATGCGATCGCCCATGCCTTTGGTCGCTACCTTTGCCTTCACGGCCATGGTGGTAGCGTCCCTAGATATGGACGAGATTTAATTTTTCGGAAAATTAACCCCCCAGCTTCTTTGCTTGAAGGCGGGGGGGGTGGTTTCAGTATTTAGGTTCTCACCAGCTTCTTCGATCGAGTGCTAGTGGTGCCGCTAGTTTTACTCAGTTTGCTGCGGACCTCTGCTGCTTGGGTCAGCAGGGATTCTGCAAAGGCGATCGCATCCTCATCACTTTTGCCCCCAGCCAGTTGGGCCAGTTCCTGTTGGCGTTGCTGTCCAGCCAGGGATGTAACCCGCACCACTGTTCGTTCTACCTCCGTGTTCGTCTCTAGGCTGAGTTCCTGAATCACCGTTTTATTAACGTGGAAATGGGCATCGGCCATGGCCGCTACCAGGGGTTGGTGGGTCACGCATAAAACTTGAGGTTGGGCACCCAGTTGGTATAGTTTTTCGGCGATCGCCTGGGTCACTCGTCCCGACACCCCGGCATCAATTTCGTCAAAGACCATGGTGGCTCCATGTTCTGGCGCACCGTCCCCCGTTTGGGCCAAGCACACCTTGAGGGCCAGGAGAAAGCGGCTCATTTCCCCGCCGGAGGCCACTTGGGTTAACGGTTGTAGGGGTTCCCCTGGGTTGGGGCTGAACATGAAGGTGACGCGATCGCTCCCCGCAGCGGTGGGGGGAGTGGGGCTAATGTCCACTTCAAACTTCACCTTATCCATGGCTAAGGGCTTCAGTTCTCTGACGAGGGCGGTTTCCAACGTCTTGGCCACCGTTTGTCGTAACCCTGTCAGAATGGCACACTGCTGGGTGAGGGCTTTTTGTTTAGCCGCATAGCTGGTTTCCAGATCTTCAAGGGATTGACCACCATCGCTGAGGTCGTCTAACTCCCCCTGAAGTTGCTGATTGTAGGCGATCGCCTCCGCCAGGGTCGGGCCATACTTCCGACAAATTTGCTTCAGTTGCATAATCCGCGCTTCAATGTCCTGCAACT
>JAYKIC010000313.1:0-5263 GCA_035284985.1 Leptolyngbyaceae cyanobacterium | reverse complement strand
TTGTCCCTCAAAAATATTAACAACTGTAAAATATAGGTAATGTTAATGACCAATCGCATTATCTATGGCTACGCCAAATTTTGGGTCGAGGGTACCCCAAATCCTCTCCCGCATTCCGCACTGGGGAACTGGGTTGCTGGTGCTGAGTCTACTAGGTTGCGCCACCAATCTGCCGCCATCCTCCCCGCCACCAGAAGCAACGGAAGAGTTGAAACAAACGCCAGAATTACCCGACTCCCCAGATGCTACGGTCCCTGAAACGAATGCGGTTGAATCGTCCCAAGGTCTCACTCCAGTGGCGATCGCCCCACCTCTGCCCCAGACCGAACTATGGTCGCTGCTCCAACAACAAGAAGCCCCCTATTTTGTGTTGATGCGTCATGCCTTGGCTCCGGGTACGGGTGATCCGGCCACATTCCAGGTCGATGATTGCGCTACCCAACGCAATCTGTCGGCGGAGGGACGGGCACAGGCCGCAGGCACAGGAGATGCTTTTCGGCCCCCTTCGGGTGAAATGGTAGTGATGCGCCTGAACGACCAGAACCAGTTGGAGGTGTTGGGGGCGATCGCCGCTCTGTAGGGTGACATGAATCGACCAGATTAACGTTATGGTGGAGTGTCTATCCTTTACCGTTGCTTTGCCATGATCCGTTCGCCTGTTACGTCGTCCGAGCCTCAATCATCCGGTGCCGTTGGGATTATTTACGCCATTGTCGCCTACGGGGCGTGGGGGCTATTCCCGATTTACTGGAAGTGGTTTGGCGATATCCCTGCCCTAGAAGTGCTGAGCCATCGGATGATTTGGTCAATGGTGTTTGTGCTGGGTTTACTGGTCGTGCAATCACGCTTAGGGGAATTGAAGCAAGTCTTGCGATCGCCCCGCACCCTGCAATTGCTGATGGTCGCCGCCAGTCTGCTGGCCTGTAACTGGGGCCTCTATATCTACGGAGTCAACACCGAGCGGGTCGTGGAAACTAGCCTGGGCTACTTTATCAATCCCCTGCTGACGGTGGTGTTGGGCATGGTGGTGTTAAAGGAACGGCTGAATCGGGTTCAGTGGATCGCGGTGGGGTTGGCTGCCGTTGGCGTAGCCCACTTTATCTGGGATTTTGGTCAGGTGCCCTGGATTGCCTTTGGGTTGGCCATCTCATTTGGTTTCTATGGCCTGGTGCGGAAGGTGGTGGCGATCGCCCCCCTCGTCGGTTTGGCCGTGGAAACCTTAGCCATTGCCCCCTTCATGCTGATCTTGGTGATCTACTGGGGCAGCACCGGAGTGGGCCACTTTGGCACCAGTTGGGCGATTTCCTGGCTTTGTATGGGGGCAGGAGTGGTGACATCCATGCCCCTACTCTGGTTCAACAATGCTGCCAAACGGTTGCAACTGTCCACCCTGGGCTTTTTTCAATACATCGCCCCCAGTTTGCAACTCATGCTAGGGGTATTTGTCTATCAAGAACCCTTTACCCGCACCCACGTCATCACCTTTAGTTGCATTTGGGTGGCCCTAGCCCTATATTCAGTGGATTCCGGTTTAGCCGGACTACGGGCTAAAAAGTTGGCAAAACCTCGGTAGGGGCGATCGCCCTCTCCCTGTTTTGGCCAAACTCCCCCCAATCCAGCCCTAGAGCGGATCAAGGCCCGCTTGCTCCCGCACCACACGGGCCATATTCGATAAATCCTCATCCCCATATCCCCTGGCAATCAACCCCGTTTCCACCTGTGCCACATAGGCCGCGATCGGCAGGGGTACCCCCAACTCCCGCGCCGCTTCCAGGGCAATATTTAGATCCTTATGGTGGAAACGGGTACGAAACCCCAAGGGATATTCATTTTTCAACATATTTCCAGAGCGGTTGGTCAACCCCCAAGACCCGGCGGCCCCTCCCCCCACCGCCTGCACCACCCGGTCCATATCTAATCCAGCTTTCAGCCCCATGGCCATGCCCTCGGCCACCCCCCAATAGGTGCCCGCAATAATCACTTGGTTGATGGCTTTGGTAATCTGTCCCGCCCCAATCGGCCCCACATGGGTGATCGTAGTCCCCATCGCCTGTAAAACAGGCATAACCGTGGCTAAAACCTCCGCCTCTCCCCCCACCATTATCGACAGCTTGCCGTTTTTTGCCCCTTCAGAGCCACCGGACACGGGCGCATCCAACATTTGAATTCCTTTTTCAGCGAGATGGGCGGCAATCTGGCGGGTGGTGGTGGGACTAATGGTGGACATGTCGATGGCGATCGCCCCCGTTTTTGCCCCATGAATCACCCCATGGTCCCCCAACATCACCCCTTCCACATCGGGACCATCGCTCACGCAAGTGATAATCACATCCGCCATCGCCGCCGCTGCCTGGGGAGAAGCCGCCCGAATCGCCCCCGCTTCTGCCACCGGAATTTCGCGATCGCGAGTCCGATTATGCACCGTCACCACATGGCCCGCCTTGACCAAATTGAGTGCCATCGGCGCACCCATTGTCCCCATGCCAATAAACGCGACTTTCATCCTTTCCCCTCGCCTTAATTGCTATATGCCAGACCTGTCACCATGCAAACCCACCCCAGGATGATTTGCTGTTTGGGTATCCTACCGCAAGACCAGGATGCTGGCACATCGAATTTAAGCTGGATTCAGTTTGGCCAACCCCGTTGCCAAAATCGTACCGTCCATGATGTTTTCGAGGGTGGCAATACCGTATATCCTAAAGTGGGCGACGCGAATACACCTGGTCTTGAGCCGGATGGACTAGGATGAAACCAGGACACTCCAGACCGGATATCGCTCTGACTTGTAAACTTAAGGGAACTGGCAAAGAGGTTGCTGTGCTTGATATTCGACAAATCCGAGATAATCTAGAGGATTTTCAAACCCGATTAAAGCTCCGGGGCGACTACGACTTGGGCACCATTGTCGCCCTCCATCAACAACAGCGTGACCTTGATAGCCAATGCGCCGACCTCCAGACCCGCAGCAACAGTATCGGCAAAGAAGTGGGGATGAAAATTAAGAATGGTGCCGATCCCAAAGGCGATGAAATCAAAGCGTTACGGGATGAGGGCAATGACATTAAAACTAAATTGGCTGAGCTGGACCCCCAACGGAAAGAACTGGAAGCCCAGATCGAAACCCTATTACTCACCATTCCCAACGTCCCCGACCCCGCCACGCCCATCGGCAAAGATGATAGCGAAAATGTGGAAGTCCGCCGTTGGGGGGAGGAATACATGCCCCAAGGTTCTGACTTTAAGCCCCATTGGGAGATTGGCGAAAGTCTGGGTATTCTAAATTTTGAGCGATCGGTCAAGATTGCCCAAAGCCGTTTTGTTACCCTCATCGGTGCGGGGGCGGCATTGGAACGGGCCTTGATTCAATTCATGCTGGATCAGCACATCGACGCGGGATTTATTGAAGTGCTACCGCCCTTTTTGATCAACACCCAGTCCCTCACCACATCAGGGCAGTTACCCAAGTTTGCGGACGAAAGTTTTCAGTGTAAGAACGATGACCTGTGGTTGACCCCCACGGCCGAGGTGCCCGTTACTAGCCTCTATCGGGACGAAATTCTGGCTGCCGATGATCTACCCATTTATCACTGCGCCTATACCCCCTGTTTTCGTCGGGAAGCCGGGAGCTATGGCCGCGACACCCGTGGGCTGATTCGCCTGCACCAGTTCAATAAGGTGGAAATGTTCAAGTTTGTCCACCCTAATACCTCCGATGCTGAGTTAGAATCCCTGACTCAGCAAGCCGAATCCATTTTACAAGCGCTGAAACTACCCTATCGCGTGGTTCAACTTTGCTCTGGGGACTTGGGTTTTTCTGCCATCAAAACCTATGACCTGGAAGTGTGGTTGCCCTCGGCTGGGGAGGGGGGAATGTACCGCGAGATTTCCAGTTGTTCCAACTGTGGTGATTTTCAAGCCCGTCGCGGCAAGATTCGATTTAAGGAATCGGGTAAAAAAGGCACCCAGCTAGTCCATACCCTCAACGGTTCTGGTTTGGCGATCGGGCGCACCATGGCGGCTATCTTAGAAAACTATCAGCAACCTGATGGCACTGTCCGCATTCCAGAAGCATTACAGCCCTATATGCGGCGGGAAATTCTCTAGTTTTAGCTAGTTTTAGTTTTAAGGCAAGAGGCTAGAGAATTGCAGAACATTTGTGTTTAGCGTTGCCCCCATCCCCTAACCCCTTGTCCCAAAATGGGGGAAGGAGGACCGGAAGATTATCTCGCCCAAGCTGGGTAGAGGGGCTGGGGAGCGGGAAATAGGCTGTTTGTCACGTCACGCTAAGCACGGACGTAAGCACTTTAGCCTCTCTCCTTGGTTGAATCTTAGATCCTGCCTGGTGGCGGTGTGTGCTGTATCTGCCTGGTCACTGAATGGCGCACACCGCTATTAGCACCGCTATGGGTTAAAATCCATCCGCCCACAAAGTCCCTTCATGGGGAACCACGTTAATCTGCACGGATGCATCATAATCGGCGGCTGGTTGCGCTAGGGAAACCCGTACGGCGGTGTAGCCTGTCACAAACATCATGCCTGCGGCCAAAAGGCTAACAACGACCCGATCCGCACCAGATACTTGAGTGGTAGTGTTATAAGTCATGGGGTTTGGCCTCAATTTAATTACGCCAGAGAATATTGCTGACCCCATAATCCCAGCTTTTCGCGACGATGAAGCCACTAGTTTATGAATCTTCAGTATCGGCTGCTACAATTCTTCAGTATTGTGAACGATAAATATCCGCTGATGCGGGTGCAAAATGTTCGCTCAGTGCCATTGGTAAATTCGCGTAATGGGATGCTATGCCGTAAACCATACCGGCAACCAAACCTAGGACAGAAGGCAAAATCAAAGGAGCAACGGGATGTGAGAATTTATTCATTACGGTGCTAAATAGATCACATTGATTTAGGGTCGCAACTCCATCTGCTTGCTTCTGTAGCGAACTTTACGACTTGTAATAAAGTGGTCTGTTTTGATGCGGAAACTGCATTCAATCTATGGGGTGACAGCCAATGGGGGCGGTTGGGGGGCGATCGCCATTACCCTCAATGTCTTGACCCTCAATGTCTTGACCCTCAATGTTTTGATCCTCAATGTCTTGCAGTACGGTTGGACGGATAACGGCGATCTCCTGCCATCGATCGCCCCCTTCCCCATCATTTCCCTCGCTATGGCGAAGTAGTACAAAATCATTGAAGTTCAAAGGTTACAATGGTTAGCATATTCATGCCGAGCGGTACTAGCTTCAGTCCTCAA
>JAYKIC010000312.1:0-11055 GCA_035284985.1 Leptolyngbyaceae cyanobacterium | reverse complement strand
ATCCATATTGGCACTGCTAATAATTCGCAAATCTCGCCCACTAAGGTTGCATACTCAATTTGACGAGCGGTAATTTCATTCTGAAGAATTTGTTGAACCTGGGTTTGTTCCGCTGGGGTCAGTGTCTGACCATTAGCCACTAGTAAAGAAGCTCGAATAATGGCTGGATTATCGGACTGACCGCGAAAACCAAAACCCATTTGGTTGATTTTTACGTTGTATTGAATATCAACAACCGATACTTCTGCTTCTGCCTGTTTAATGAGCTGCGATCGCCCAGAGGAGATAATCAGAAATGAAGCCACCCCCATCAATCCAACAATAGAAATGACCTCGGATGTAAAAAAACCAATTAACTGTTTACTTTGCACAGGCAAGTCAGAAAACCAATTATTCTTTGAACCTTTCTTGGGTTTCTGATCAATGGAACGATTGCCTTTATGCTCCGTTTCTAGTGCCGTTTCAGGATTAACTTCTATTAGTGTTTCTGTGTTAGATTCCACATCATCTAGGGATATGTTATCTTCACCATTCAACTCAGCTTCATCAAATAATAGGTCATCGTCCTCATCATCAAAGTGATCAGAGGACGATGCTTTACCTGAAGAGGAAGAACCTAAAGTGGATGGAGGGGGTGGGGGTGAACCGGGCGATCGCTTCCCCGCAGCCGCTAAGGTCGCCTCATTACTCGAATAATTACTAAAATTCTCTGACTTTTCGGAACCAATATTTGTGACCATAGCTTCTAGGTGGATCTCAGCGTCTACATCAAGGATTGGAAACGTAATAATATCTGTTCAGAATTCAGTCGCCCGATAAATCAGGCATTATGGCTAGATATTTTGGAGCAATGGAGACTGGGCGATCGCCTCAACATTCAACAGTAACGACATATTATCGTTCTGAGAAATATAGCCGTTCATGTATGGTGTTAGGGTTGGCGAAATATAACTGGGGGTCGATTTGATAACGTCATCTTCAAATCTGACAATACCCTCAATTTTATAAATGGCCAATGCAGCCCAAAATAGGCCATTCTTCACAATAATTGCATCATGGTTCTGGGAAATAAACGAAATTTCCTCCAACCCTAAAACCTGACTTAAATCTATCACCCAGATCACACGACTTCGCCGATTAGCCAAGCCTAAAATATAAGGTGGCATATTGGGCATAGTAGCCAATAATCTGGATGGCAGAACGGTAGCCTCCTGAATATCTTTCATCGGCAGAAGCGCGGGGGTATTAAGATTAATCAGGAATTTAAGATACGGAGTCCCAGACTCTTTTTTTCCTGGCTTTAGGTCCGGCAGTAAACGATTTCTTAAGAGGGCCGATGACTCTGCACTAGTTGGATGACTCATTCATTTACCTAGAAATAGACATCACAGACTGGATAAGCTGCTCTCGACTAAATGGTTTCGTGATATACGCATCAGCCCCTTGCTTCATCCCCCAAAGGCGATCGATTTCTTGATTCTTTGAGGTGCAAATAATAATAGGGATATTCTGGGTAGTCGGATTTTTCTTAAGGCTCCGACATAACTCAAATCCACTCATTCCAGGCATGACGACATCAGTCAATATTATATTTGGTTTTTGTTCACAGGCCATTGCCAAACCTTCTTTGGCCGTAACAGCACTTAGCACCAAGAAACCACTTTCCCTGAGATAATGAGTCATTAGCTCCATTTCAGATGGAGAATCTTCAATAATTAAAATTGTTCCGAGCAGTGTCGTCGTCATACAAGTGTTGTCCTGTTAGAGGTAGCTGTTCGCCAAAATGTAAACTACACAACAAAAATAGAAGTTATCCTCTAGATGGATAATAAGTAGAGGAAGTTCTACCTCTTTATGCATACTAGAACAGAACAATCCGGAACAATCCGGAAAATTTATTTGCTTTATTCTGACCATTAATCAGACAAATCTAAATAATTTTCAATTACCCCTAGTAATTTTTTTGTAGTTAAATTTTTATCTGAGTATACCGAGGCGTTGATCATTTTTACCTTTGCTCGAGTCGTGAAATCTACATCGCTAGTGATAATAATAATAGGTGTCGCTCTGAATTTAGGGTGTTTTCTCAATAGCGCACATAGTCCATAACCATCAACCCCTTCTACCATAGCGTTGAGAATGATTAAGTCAGGGTTTTTACGTATAACTACCATTAGTGCTTTAACAGGATCTTCAATGGTAAAGAAGGAGAATCTTTCATCCTCTAAACACTGTCTAAGATACTTCAGGACAGCTAAACTATTATCAATACATCCAATTACATATTTTTTATTCTGGTCTTTTAAAATCGGAGAAAAGTGATTTTTTGATAGCTTTGATTCGGATAGCTTTGATTCGCTTTGTTTTAGTTCAGACTGGCGTAATTCAGATTGCTGTAATCGAGTGAATCTCAAGGAAGATGAGTTGGGCGATCGCATTTGTTCAACTTGAGTTTGATCAAGCTTCATTAGCATTGCCATGTCCAGTACAGCTATTTTTTGGATCGAGGCTGTAGCAGGAAGAGAACAGACTTTAAACGTTCCATGCTTAAATTGGGCTAATGATAGAATGGCATCCTTCGATATTGTCTCAATGATGGCAATAGCACGTTTTTCTTCTAAATAGTTTTGCCTCACTAGCCAACATATAAGTTCATAATCCGGACTAACTTTATTTTCAAATGGTGTGATACTATCACAACTAAATAAGGTAGTCTCGATTATAGGTGTAGTTGTTAAATTGGGCAATTTATCTAATATTAGGTGGTTTGACTGACAGCTAATTCGGTTTAAAATATGATGAATTCGCCGAGATGTATCGGATGACTTCGTTGCATAAATGAACTCCCCCTCTTTTAAGTAAATATACCAAATTTCATTTTTCACACTAATTTCTATATACCCACTGAATTGCTCATAGGCAAGACAAAAGATAACATTGGAAAGTCGAAATTCAACCGCAGAACGACTAGTGGTAGGGGGTATCTTACTCATCATTTTTTACAGAAAAGGTTTATACAATGATAATTACTGAAGTACTGGTAAATCTACTGCCCCAATTGCATTCTTTCAAGCTCATCTAAGTTGACATTGCAATGACCAAACCAATGTCAATAGTCCAAGTATTTCCAATACGCCCTAATATGGCTGATGCGTTACTGTGGTAGAGCGTTATCCGAACTGGGCCTTGATGCACGTAAGCTTTAGTTATGAACCCAATGTTACGAATTTAAAAAATTACATGAAAGTGCTACAAATCACGTTTTCTTACAGAAAGAATTGATTTGCCTTTATCTTAACAAAGATGTTACTTAAGTATTATTAAGCTAACAACTTGTAGTCAGGCCAGTTTGTCAAGTAAAAGTTAAGCCTGAGGGCTAAACCTACTATTGAGTATGATATTGGCCCCTAGGCTGTTGGATAGGATGTAATTGGTTATAACCACCGAGGGCTAATAACCAGGTGGCGACCGTAGCCCAATGAAAAAGGACTGGGGGCCAAATTGAACCGGATTGGAAGTACATCAGGGTACAGGTTCCCCCTAAGATAGTGGTGAGACTGATAAAAGTGGGCTGTCGGCAGGCATGACCATAGGCGATCGCCCCCGTCCCCCTTTGCCCATGATGGTCATAGTCTTCATAGATATCCCGATTAACTTCATGGAACGCTGTTGTGTGATTAGGAGTTGTTACGGTGGGTGTTGGCGGTGCCGGGGCGATCGCATTGCCCAGGAAACCATTAATCAACGGATGAGCCAGCACAAACAGTCCCAGACTGACAGCACACTCCACCCATTGTCCCCTCGTCATCCCCTCCATGACTTCTTCTGGTGTTGGCAATAGAATCAGGCGAAAAATACTTTCCCCCACGAGGGCGGGTAGGAAAAAGCTGATAGCCATGATTCGACCATAGACTCCGCCGGAGGATTGGGATGATGGTGGGACCAACCACCGCCACCGCAGAAAATGGGTGCGAAAGCCCAACCACAGCATTAACCCTGAAGCGATAACACTGATGAGGGCGATCGCGCCCCACGCCGATCGGGAAGGAAACGTTAAAAGGCTAGGCAGTAACATTCCTGCCACCAGCCGCCGCCGCACCCGATCCACCCCCTCCGGTAGCGCCATCCCATTACGCAGCGGCGCACCATAGGTAGCCAGGGTGGTGAGGGAAACTAGCTGGAATCCCTGGGCTTGTAAGCTGGGGATCACCGCTGCCAAAATGCGAACGGCCCGCTGTCCCCGTGTCGTTTGGCCCTCAGGGGGCGGGTCAAATCCCGCTTTGTCGCTATCGTGCAGGATGAGAATGCCCCCCGGTTGGGCATTCTGGAGAATTTGGCGGGTGGCGATCGCCACCAAGGTCATGTGGGTATCGTAGGGCCAAATATTGCCGAGAACAATGTCATCGTCATAGCCTTGCGATCGCAGCGACTCAACATTGCTCACACTACAGAATCCGCCAGCCGGACGAAACCATTGAGGTGAATCAAATTGGGCCAAGGTTTGTTCAGCAGCTTGCACCGATTGGGTAAACTCAGCAGTCGGGGCACGGATACTCCGCCTATCTGTGGTGAAATGATTCCCCAACTCATGGCCGTGATCCACAATGGCTTGGGCCAGAGTTGCGCCAAGGGGAGTAGTCAGCTTATCGCTAATCAGAAAAAAGGTGGCATGGGCGTGGTATTGCGCCAGCAAGTCCAACAGGGCGACGGTGGTGTTCTCCGTCAACACTGGATTGAGATCGGGACCATCATCAAGGGTCAGGGCGATAACGGGCTGATCGGTGTCCACCGCGTAGATGGCATTAGGGCAAATGAAAGGGGACAGTCCGGTTAGCAACCACAGGGGTTGTAGGGCGAGGGCGAGGAGCATACCCATCAGCATCACCAACCCACATCCGCCTAAAATCCATCGTGGTTTTGCCATCGTTGCGTCTCCTTTCAGTGATTATCCTGCCAGTGATTACCCTGCCAGTGATTACCCTGCCAGTAAAATCAGTCGCTGGTCTACCGAAACACTCAGGGGCCAGAGGTAGGTACCATCCCATTCGGCGGCGATCGCCACCTCCGCTCCCCCACTAATGGCCAGTAGCTCCCATTGCTGGGGAAATTGGGGATGGATCGGCAATCCCTGAGCGTGGTGATTGATCATCCACCAGTTTTCATGGATTTTAACGGGGATTACGGCTGAGAAAATTAGGGGCATCCGGTCAAGCCAGGGATTGTGGCTGATGGCTTGATTAAATTGGGCGATCGCCCCCCCCAACTCCCGACCGCAGGCAAACTCTCCCATCGGTTTAGCGCTACCCGATACTTCCTGGATCAGCGATCGCAACGGGTAGGAAGAGGGATAAAAGGCTAAGGTGGCAGGTAGAATGATCCCCGGCACCAACGTGATCCCCTGGTGGTCAAATCGAGGACTGCCGTAGGAAAAATTCAGCAACAGGGCGGGGCGATCGCTCCCAATTCCCCACAACCACACCCGCTGGCTCCACAGTTGATCGTCCTCCAACACCCGAATGCCCAACACCTGCCACTGATCCGCCTGCTGCCAGGGTAGGGGCTGTTCTAAAGCTGATGGGATGGGATGGGGTGATGGGATGGGATTGGGTGATAGGGTAGAGGAGTGGGCGATCGCCAAAACCTCATCTTTCTTGAGAGTCCAACCAATTTGAGTCCGCACCTCCGCCTGTAAGCCCGTCGGCAACGTCGCCAAACCCTGATAGCCCTGCACCAAAAGATACAGCTTCCCCAACGCCACCAGTAACCGCTCCCCCCAGCCCTCCCCGGAATAGGGAATGCGACTACAATCCCGCAACCGCCGCGCCAACCCTGGAGCTTGGGCATCCACCATCCGCGCCGCCATATCCTCCCAAACCGAATCCGGTAAGGACTGCACGGAAGCCAACCCCCGGTGCATCAAATCCTGTAACCACTGGTCCAGTGCTTCAATCCCCGCCTGGATCTTTTGCTCTCGCTGACTCATTGCATCGCTGACAAAATATGGATAGGGCGACCCCATTGATTAACATCGTTGGCTGAAGGATCAACAGATGCAGTCAATCAGGATACCAAAACATCCCCTTAATCCCCTCCGGGTCCGGCATAAATCCTAAGTTGCGATAAAACTCCACCACATGGGGGTCCGCAAATAAAGTGATATTGCTAATGTCATCATTTCTTAGCTTTTTAATCAAATACTTCATCAGCGCCTTCCCCAGCCCCTTACTCTGAAAATCAGGATGGATCACCACATCCCAAATCGTGGCATTAAAGGCATGATCCGAAGTGGCCCGCGAAAACCCAATGAGGCGGCGGCGATTGCCCTGCTGCTCCCACACCGAAACCACCAGAAAACTATGTTGGATCGCTTTCTTAACTTTTCGTAATGGGCGACGAGACCAACCTACCGAGTCACACAATTCTTCCAAGTCATAGAGATCAATATCCCGCTCAGTGGAAAAAAAGATGCGCTCCGATTGAGGTGAAGCAGACGACGTAAACGCCTTGTCGCGCTTTGGGGACGACGATGGGGTCGTTGTGTCAGTGGTTGTAAATAAGCTCTTCCAGAAACCCATGCAGGCAGATTGATTTAGTGTAAAGACTACGGCGCAATATTGTTAGTATATCCCTGCTGCTAAGCTTAGCGATGTTTTCCCCATTGATAAAACCAAATCCAGACAATAATGGTGATCGGTCTGTTACGGGAGGCCGTAGTGTGCCGACGGGGCCTGTGGGGACAAATTTTATCAGTTCACCTAGGGGAATCCGGCCATGGAGAGACATTATAAGGTAGGCTGTGACTCATAACATCGATAACCCCTGTTAAGCTACAAGACAAGACGGTTTTGATTGCAGTATGATGCAGTTGAATTACTGCGCTGTGAGAGTCTACCCTCAAATTAGGGTTTCCTAAAGACAGGCGGTTTTTTTGGGTCTGCTTACGCTTGCCTCAGCAGGAATTGGTGGGCCACCGTTTGACTGTCAGTTCCTAAAAATCTTATGAGTACGCCAGTGCTGTCTTCGAAAATGGCTCCAGGTTTAAAACCATCTACCCTCGAACTTCTTAAGCGCTTCAACCGGGCGTTTCCTCAGTTCTATGAGCAGTTTGTCAGCAGTGAAATTCAATTACAAAATCTCCGACTGGCCTATCAACTATATAAAAGTCGGGAAGCGGTAATTGAATTGGCCCCGGAGGGGAATAAAAGTGCCCTGCACTTTGCCTATCGGAACCAGTCTTTTTTGCTGAGCGATATTTTTGGGGTGTTGGCTGCTTATGGTCTCACCATCCACAGCTTGAGTCTCTACGGCCAAATTTATCCCCCGATGTTGGTGTTTATCAAGTTGGTGGTGTCCCGCAGCGGCAAAACCCTACCGGAAAAAACGGCAGAGAATGTTTGTCGGGCGATTAAGGAAGCGTTAGCGGGACGGTTTGAGGTGGAGGAAATGCTAGCGGTTGAGTTTAACCTCAATTCTGGCCTAGAAAAGGTAGAAACGGAATTTTATGTGGACCCGGTTTTCCACCTGCCTGCGTTGCTGATTGAGGCAGATAACCAACCAGGGTTGTTCTACAAGGTGATGTATGCAGTTTGGCAGGAGGATTTGCTGGTTGTCAATGCCAACTTGTTGGTGTGGCGGGGGCGAACGCGCTTGATTCTCTATCTATTGGGGCCTAATGAAAGTTTGATTCCAGAATATTTAGGCCAAAAAATTGCGGAGGGGATGCGGTTGCGGCTGCTGGGGGGACAATTCTAACGTGGGCGGTGGGCAACTAGGTTCTGTGGCTCTGGCTGGAGGGCTGAGGGGGAGGGAAAGGAAGAGGGAGGTGGGGAGCGATCGCCCCACCTGTCGAATCATCACAATCCTTGTATGCTGAGAAGTGCCCCCCTATGTCAGTCTGTAAATTAAGGGTTAGCAGAACCAGCAGATCACCATAGAATCGTAAATACTGAGCGACAAGATTTAGCCAAAGATTTAGCGACAAGGTTAGGAGAACACCATGGTAGGAGTCCAAGTTTCAGCGCAAGACCTATTCCGCGCAGCCTATGAAAACCGCTACACTTGGGACAAGAATTTTCCCGGTTACACGGCAGATGTGACTTACACCAATGGAGAGACAGTTATAACGGGCAAAATTACGGTGAGTGCTGATTTGAAACCCACGGTTGAAGTGGAGGACGAAGAAGCCCGAAAAGCGATTCATAACCAACTGTTTGAAGTGGCCATCCATCGCGTTCGTCGGAGTTTTGAGGATACCCATAGTAAAAACACCTTTTCCTATGGCGAACCAGATGCAGGTGATCCAGACGGGACCACCAAAATTATCATTGGCGGTAAGGGCGAGGGAGATCACTACAAGCTACGGAATAATGAGGTATGCCACGTTCACCGTCATATCCATGGTGTTGTTGTAACGATAGACACCTTTAGCTCCCATGATACGGGCGCAGGCTACCTATCCCATACCTATGATTCGATTTACCACGATCCCCAAACCGGAGAACAAAAAGGGGGCTATAGCACCTTTGAGGACAACTATACCCAGGTTGGGTCGTACCACATTTTGAGCCAGCGTCTGATCAAAACCGAGGGTGAGGCTGACCAAGTGTTCGAGTTTGCCAATATTGATCTATTGGCGTAGAACCTGCTGGCGTAGAACCCACTATCACGGGAACACCTGCTGGTTCCTTAAGCATCCGTAGATGGCTAAAACAATAGCTTTGCCGCTCCTTGAATCTGTTCTTGGGGCGGAATCACCCGTGGTAGTGCCGGTAATTTGACGATAGTTTGCTGGGGAAATTGATCGGCATCAACGTCCCGTCCTCGTTCAAACATATTCTGCACCACATAGCGTTGATGCACTTTCATGTCAACTAAGGACTGGCTCAGCCGTGCTGCCTCTGCCACGATCGCCCGATTGGCCTGCATTACCCCAATAAATTCCGTGTGGTCGGGATTTTGTAGTTTCTTCTGGGCGGCCATCACCCGCTTTCGCAGATTGCGCAACCGTCCCATAAATTCCACCCGACCCACGCTGTCTTGGTACTTAATCCACAACTTGAAAATCCAGGCCAGCCAATCCCCCAAGGCGGTGGGCATTTCCAAGAAGCGTAGCAGGTGTCCGGTGGGTGCGGTGTCCAGCACCACTAAATCCTGTTCGCCGGATTCTAGCAACTCCATCACAGTCAGCAATGCCAGCATTTCGTCGATGCCGGGGAGGGCTTGGGCCACAATTTGCCGCCATGCTTGGGGACCGTAGGCAATTTGGATGGCCCCGTCACCGCTGTCGCCGCTCATCATTTCCGCCAGTTCCCACAAATAGTCTTCCCGGAAGCGATCGAGTAGGGTTTCGGCATCAATTTCCTGGGCGCTGAGGTTGGGGGTAATGGCTTGGGGTTCGTGGCTCAGTTTGAGGCCAAAGGCATCCCCCAGGGAGTGGGCGGGATCAATGGAGATAATGCGGATGTTGCGATCGCCATACCGTTGGGCCATGCCATAGGCGATCGCCGCCGACACCGTGGTTTTTCCTACCCCTCCCTTGCCCCCAATGATCAGCAACTTGCGGCCTGCCTCAATAAAATCATCAAATCCAGGGGGGATCTTGTTGGGCCATTCAACGGCGGAGAGGTCGTTGCGGCTATACTGAATTTTTTGGGCGGACACAAATTCAAGGGATTGCATCACTTGATCAAGGGCTATCCCCCCAATCGGTTCTTCGCTTTGTTTCAGGACTTGAAAAACAGGCTTGCCATCACTGATTTTGAGGAATTTTTGCAGAATCACTTGCTGCTCAATGAACTGCCGCTGTTGGTTTGGGGGGAGTTCTGATAACCCATGGGCTGCCTGGGCATGGGATACGAGCAGCCGATTGACGACAATCCCCCCCACGGCAATCTCCAATTCTGCTAGGGAGGTGATAAATCGCTGACTTTCCAATAAACTCATGGGTTCGGCGATCGCCATCACCAAACAGGCGGTACGCTGCGGATCTTGCAGCAGTTCCCGACCATCCAACAATTCGTTCCGCATATCGGCCAAGAGTTCATCGGTGCGATCGCTGGTGTACTGTCCGGTAAACCGCTGGCTCATTTCCCGATGCTTTTCCTGAAATAAGTCCATCGCTCCCAGAAAATTATCCAGGAAATCCATTAGCCCCAAAAGATTCAACGCATGACCACTGGGAGCCATATCCACCACCACCCGATCGGCCTCATGGTCATGGAGCAACCGCTGGATCTCTAAAATGCCCATTAGCTCATCCAATCCAGGCCAACTCAAATCCCACACCGGACTGAGATCGCCACCCTCCACAAAACTACCCCGTTCCACCAAAATTTCTAGGGTTTCACCATAGCGATCCTTAAATTTTTGGAGGAGCGCTTCCGCATCCAGTGCCCGGACCTTGAGGTTGGGCAAATCCGCCATCGACATTGGGGTATCCATCACGTCCATATCCAACACATCCCCTAGGGAGTGGGCCGGATCGGTGGAAATCAATAAAATTCGCTCATTGGGAAACTGTTTGGCCCAGCGACGGGCAAAACCACAGGAGAAAGTGGTCTTTCCCACACCGCCTTTACCGCTAAACAAGGCCAGTTTAAGTGCATCACAATCCTGAAACGATTGCCCAATCGGGAGATTATGACCTTCAGGCATCGAGGGCGTAGACGACGATGCCGTGGTGGAATTTGGGGTGCTAGTAAGCATGGGGTGATTGAGTAGGGTAAACCGTGAACAAGGGAGAAGCTAAACCAGGGAAAGCGATCGCCGCAGAAGATAATGAGCCACGGATCGATGATTATGAAGCTTAGGGAACAACACCAACTGGCGTACATACTTTATTTATTTAAACTGCCCATTTCAAGTCAATCTGGACAACCTCGCAATTTGATGCAATGAAAATTAAAGTAGAAATCAACAGCCAGTGGATATTGAGGACTGAAGCTAGTACCGCTCGGCATGAATATGCTAACCATTGTAACCTTTGAACTTCAATGATTTTGTACTACTTCGCCATAGCGAGGGAAATGATGGGGAAGGGGGCGATCGATGGCAGGA
>JAYKIC010000311.1:0-5582 GCA_035284985.1 Leptolyngbyaceae cyanobacterium | reverse complement strand
CAATTCACTCCAGGGCTGGGGCTGGGCTTGCCGTTGTTGGACCAACTGATTCACCATGTCATACCATATCTGATTTTGGGCAAACACCCCATATCTCATATGGGCCGGGGTCGTTTCGAGCTGGTAGGTGAGTTCTTCAGTGGCGGCCCGTCGCTCGATGGCACCATACACAAAGGGATTGGCCGCCTTGTTCGCCGTATCACACACTAGGGTTAAGCTCCAAGTATATTGCTGACCCACCTGCAAAGGGGCAATCTGATTGGGCAACGTGAGGCCCACAAGCCCAGGTTGTTCCGGTAGGGTTGTCCGGAGGGGATTACCCGCCAGAACGGAGGCTCCCGCTTCATCGTACAATTCAAATTCAAGGTATTGCACCATGGCTTCACGGGTCTGGGCTAGGGGCAAATAGAACCAAAAGGTAGGATAAGGCAGAACGGTACTCCCCTGATTTGAGCCAGGAATAAAGGCAATTAAACTCTCGTCACTGGCAGCATCCAGTCGAGCTTGGTCGTAAAAGTTACAGGCATTTTGTTGTCCCACTCCCACCCTAGATCGACCGATGGCGATGGTGTCACTGGCGGGGAAGGTCAACGGCATGGAAGCAACGTCAGTCGATGGGAAGGAAAATTCTTGGATGGGAATGTCGGGGGCGATCGCCCCCAAATCAAACATTTCTAGTAAGGCCGTCCAGTCACGGGAGTAAGCTCCCGCATTTTGGGCCAACTCGGTTACGGTTTCTTGCCACACCAGGCTTTCCGCATAAGCCATAAATTTGCCCCCAGGGGGCGCGGTGGCCAACTCAACGATTAAATCATCGGCCACGGAGATGCGCTCCACCTGACCATAGACAAAAGGATTATCAACGGCATTGGCCGTATCACAATCAAGGGTCAAAAACCAAGTATACTGACGACCCACTTGGAGCGGTTCAGCCGTGTCCGGGAGACGAAAGCCAACGATGCTGGGTTCAGTGGGAATATCCGCTTGCATCCCCCCCCCCGGCAGGAGCGATCGCCCCGTCTCATCCTGCACGTCAAATTCCAGAGCAGTGGCTCGATCCGTAGCTACATTGTCCACCGGAAGGTAAAACCAGAATGCGGGATAGGGAGACACCGTGGTCGTCAAGTTAGTAGTCGGCACCAGTGCCCTGAAACGGTCTTGACTGCTGGCATCTCGCCGAAGACGGTTAAACAGGTTGCACGTTTCGCCCTTGACAACCCCACCCTCTGATTGACCGATCACGGCAGATGCGTCTCCGGCCCCCGTGAACATAGTTTCCACTCGTTCAGCAAAGGCGGCCTCGACTCGTGGGGCTATAAACAACGGGGATAAAATAGCGAGGCTGAGAAATATGCCATTGAACCAACGCCTAGAATTCCGTGATTGGGATGGCCTAATCATGAATAGCTGACAGTTTCGGGGGTTGATATGCTTCATGGGGGTTAATGTTTTGTCTGGGGTATACCCTAACGGTTGATTTTGGTAGAAATTAGTCATACATTTTGGCAAATTTAGGTTACAACTTTCAAGGGGTCTAACCGTTGCGGAGCCGATGATTCAGGTATACAACCCGTGAGCCTGTCAGGATGAGGGCGATCGCCGCTGGCACAATGGGAACCCAGAGGGCAGCACCGATCAGAATCAAGCTACAGGTCCCATACAGAATCAAGAGGGCGGCGATCGCCATCCCTACCACATTACGGAAACTCTGGAACGGCCATAGGGCAAAGCCTCCAGCGATCGCCCATAGCAAAATCCAAAGCCCCTCACCCCACACAGGCCACCAACGAAGCAATGGACGATTATCTAGTGCCGCACTCACTAACTGACTCACCATTTGGGCTTGCAGCACCCCACCTGGCACCTCCCCATAGGGGGTATTCCAAATATCCGCATTGCGATCGGTGGTGTCCGTGTATAGTATGACCACCACCCGATCCCGCACCTGTTCCGGCTGGACCTGTCCCGTTAGCACCTCCGCCAACGTCACTTGGGGGGCAAACTTTCGCACCTTCCCCTGGTAGGTGCGAAAGTTCAGTAAGGTTTGATATCCTCGTAGATTGGCCGGATCGCGGGAACCAGGACCACGACCGAGCCTCAATTGGGGCACCGTTACGGTCCCCACCTTCATGCCATTGGTGCGATAGCGGATCAAACCATCCGCCCCTTCGTAGAGGGGAGATTCAAACCGGATGCCCTCCCCTTCCAGATATCGCTGGGCCAGCTTCAGACTAAACGACTCCCGGGTATTGCAAAAGACCGGATCGGGAGACTGCATCAAATACTGACGACGAATGGACTGACTGCCATCATCCAGCAAATCATTCAACCCTACCCGTTCCAGGGGCAATTCTGGGGGCGGTGAAACACCCTGACCATCGACATCGGCTTTGCATAGGCCAATTAAATTCTCAGACTGCCGTAAGTGTTCCGCTAATGCGGGTTCCGCCTCAAAATCTCGGTAAAAGTCTAACCCAATCACACGGGGCTGGTAGGCAAGCAAAACATCCAAGGCATCGCTGAGGGCCGCGTCGGGAATCGTGCCAATGCTGGGCTGATAGCGTTTGGCTTTCAACTGCTCCCGCAGCCAACTGCCAGCATCTTCGTTCACTGTGACCAAAAGTATGCGCTCGTCTAGGGGTTCGCTGGGGCGCGATCGCAGCATCGCGTCGTATAGGTTCAAGGTCAGCGGCCAATCCACAAAAATATTGAGCAGAAACACAATGAAAGCAAAAACACCACTGGTGCGGAGAACCGGGCCTACCTCAATTTTCCGCAGCGGTCGCTCCTGACTGACTTTGATATAGTCCCGTTGCAGATCGGTCGGCGGGGGGGTTTTATCCTCCGCTTGTTCCAACCAGGCGATCGCCGTCGCCAAATCCTGACCCCGCAGCAAAAAGCTATCATCCCGTGCCGATTGTTCCCACTCCTTCGCTTTGACTAACAGTCGAGTATGGGGATGGATATGCTCCGGGTCACTGGCCAAAATACGGTATAGATCGCCAAAGACGCTCAAAAAGTCCCTCTCCGGGCGGCTAAAGTCGATCCAAGTAGACTGACTTAACACTGGATGGGTTTGGCCTAAGACCTCCAGGTGCAGCACGGGGACAATGCGCTTATTGAGTTGATTGGCATAATTGAGCTGCTCCAGGCAACTGGCTGAATGTAAGGATGCAGGAGACGCAATAAACAGAAAATTGGTTGATTGCTCAATGGCTTGGTTAATTTCCTGGAGTGTGCCCTGGTCCGAGGGATAAGACTGCGTTTGGTCGTCGCGATCGCCAACCAGCTCATCCGTCGCTGAGATCAGGCTACTGTCTTCAAACCAAGTCGTTTGCCCTTGAATTTGCAGGGTATCGTTCAGCTTGCGGGCAAATTCAAAATCTTCCGGAGCATGGGCTATGAACACATCCAAAGTAGGGTTAGGGGACTGTTCCTCGCTGGTCGCCATGAATTCCATTTGCAAAGCCGTGGGCGGATGCTGAAGATTTTGGCAAGCCAGCTTCATCCATGACTTATATTGCTTGAGGGTTTTACCCCGAAAGAGGAGGGCCGGATTGCGCCGCTGCCGATCCCATTTGAGGGCAATGGTTAGCAGTTGTTTGTGAATGCGGTAATAGGTATCGTTTTCTCGCAGGGCTTTGAGGAGTTGGCGCACACTCTGACGTAAGGGACGACTGCCATCTCCACTGATCCCCGTATCAGCTAAAGCTCTAGCGCCAAGCTTTTGTAAGGTTTCCACGACCGTGCTCAATGATCCAGAAGCTCCAATCTGCTTCAAGCTGAGGAAGGGAGTAAAGTTGATCGGTTGCAGTTTTTGCAGGGGAGCGGGTAAGTCGCTCACAGGCATGGGGGTCAGCATCACGGGAATAATCCGCTTGTTTAAGCTGAGGGCATAGTCTAGTTCCTGTAAACAGCGTTTTGATTCCAGAGAGGCATCGGTCAGGAGAAAAACAAAGTTGTCTGCGCCTTCGATACCCCGTTTAATCGCCTCTTCCATTTGGTCCCCAGAGCGAATATCCGTGGCATAGGACCATACGGTAAACCCTGCGCGGAGTAATAAGCGTCGAATTTGCAGAATTTCTGAAGAGACGATAGGTTGGGTACCGTGGTCTTCGGTATCGTTTCCGGTCTTGATCGACAACGACTGCTGCATCAGGCTCTGAGCGGTGATATCACCTTCTACTCGATCACCAGCGGCCCCACAGAGAAAAACTTGAGTACAGGAATTGCTGGCATATTTGCGGCTCTCGGCAATTAGTTCACATTGCAAATCGGTGGGCAGACAAGGCGCTTGTTCATCTTTGAACTCTAGTTGAAGCCAGAGTTTAGCCTTCCGGCGGCTTTCGCCAACCAATAAGTACTGATTGGCGAACTGATGCCGTTTCCAGTCTAGAGATTTAATCAAAAGGTCCGTATGCATTTGTACATAACGTTCATGCTGATGCAGGAGCGCCGTTAAGCTATTTAAGGACTGGTCAAATGAGTCAATCCCTTCTCGGAAGAAAATCCAGTTAATTTTGCCGATTTCAGGATGGATGTGGTTATAACTGGAATGCCGACCGTCGGCTTTATAGGTTTCCCATTCCGCTAAGGGCGCAGCGGGATGCCGCTTCTGCCAGGTTTCCACGGTAATTTGTTCCACATGCATGAGGGGAATGATGCGCTTGTTGAGTTTGACCGCTAACTCAATTTCTTTACGGCAGTAGACGGATTGGGTGGAATGGGGAGAGATTAAAAAGATGAAGTTGTGCGATCGCTCAATCCCATCGTCAATTTGGGCCTGGAAATCCACCCCCGGCGGAATATCCATTTTGTCGAACCAGATGTTAAATCCAGCCGCCCCCAAAGCTTCATGAAGGCGGGTGGCAAATTCCAAACTATCGGGGCGACCATAGGAAATAAATCCATCAAAAAAGCGATTTTTTGCCTGACTGGCAGCGATAAATTTTTCATGCAACCGGGTGGGTAGGGCATCGGGTTGGGTTAGCTTACCCGTCTCCAGCCAAGCTTCTGCATCGACAAAATCTTTACCCAGCAACAATTCATCCTCGGATTGTTGATGACGCTCCCAGTTGAGGGCTTTTACCAGCAGTATTTTGTGGTAAGCGTAGTAATCAGCCTGCTGTTGTAGGGTTTGCGTGAGTTGGGCGATCGCTTCCCCCCCATTTTTCCCCGACCAGGCAATTCGGGGCATGGTTTGTAGGCTTTCTGCTAGATGGTCCACATCTGTGCCATGCTGCTGCACCACAATGACCCGTTTGTGATAACGTTGGGCATCGTCTAATGCTATTTGGCACTGGTCCGAGGTTAGCGCTGAGGGAGATAATAGATAAATGACATTATCCGTCCGCTCAATCCCTTGGCGGATCATCCTTACCCCATCTTGCCCTGGGTGTGGATCGTGGGGCATCCATACCGTCCAGCCTGCTTGTTGCAGAGCCTGTCGCACTGACTGACTCCACCCTTCATCCTCTGGGGCATAACAGAGGAAAACCTGACTCATGGCGGGTTCCACCTGCTTCAAACTGGTGGCAATGAATTCCCGCTGCAAATCCGTAGGGCTACAGGCGTAGGGAATG
>JAYKIC010000310.1:0-11749 GCA_035284985.1 Leptolyngbyaceae cyanobacterium | reverse complement strand
AGTTTTCCAAACATGCGGTTGACCAATCCATCCTCCGAAAGATTCGAGTGCAGGAAATTCGAGAGGCTATTGCCACTGGGCAAATTATTGAGGACTATCCAGACGATAAATATGGGCCAAGTTGTCTGATCTATGGTTCCACTCAACGCCAGCGATCGCTCCATGTGCAATGTAGCTATCCATCTCGCCCCCTGCTTAAGATCATCACAGTGTACGAACCAGACCCTCAGCGATGGACTGAGAATTTTACTCAACGGAGGCAACGTAATGACGAAACCTGATTTGCAAGAAAATTTAGTTGAGAAACGAGTGACTTACACCCTAGAGTTAGATGGCTCGTTAGTAATGGTGGAAAATGTGCCAGCTCGTGTGAATGTGGAGACAGGAGAACACCTCTTTTCCCCGGAAACCGTGGAACAGTTGCAAGCGTTGATCTCGGACTCGCATCAAGCTCCCGACTATTTTATTCAGGTTCCGGTGTATGAGTTTGTTTAGGATTGATCAAACGGGTGAGCGGGTGAACGCGGTGAGCTTTACAGCAGATGCGATCAGCGTAGGGCTAATGGATGGACGAGTCATCACGGTGCCGCTGGTATGGTATCCGCGATCGCTCCACGCTACGCCAGAGCAGCGGGAAGGCTGGGAAATTTGCGGCGGCTATGGGCTGCACTGGGACGCGATCGATGAGGATCTGAGTAACGAGGGAATGCTACGGGATGCCCCTGCGCCCGGTGCCGTGAGGGAGGTTGAGTAATGCCGACGTTTCCACAATATAAGAGTGATCAATACAAAGTCATGCGGAGGGACTGAAATGTTAGAGACAGAACAAACTGTAGATGAAATCTATGCTGCGATTACCCATCGTTTGTCGCTGACGGAACGCTTGAGGTTGGCAACGTTGCTGCTGAATGATTTAGCCCAATCGGATGTAGCCGTGATTGATCAATCTGACGGTTGGAGCGAAGTGGATCAACAAGAGGCGATCGCATTTGCGTTGAAAAAGGGTAAAACAGAATTCCCGGATCAGGATGAAGCATTGCAAGCGCCTGAGCCAAAGCCAAGCCTGATGGCAAAATTGCGACAGGTAAAAATTGCAGCCCGTCCAACGGGTTTGTGCTCTGGGGACTTTGTGGTTCCTGAAGATTTTGATGAGCCGCTGCCTGATGCAATTCTAGATGAGTTTGAAGGAGAATGAATTTACTCTTAGATACCCATATTTTCCTGTGGCTGATCACAGGAAATCCGCGATTGGATGAGACAGTGAAAACAACGATCGAACAGCCCGAAAATGCTGTATTTTTGAGTGTTGCTTCGGTTTGGGAATGTGTGATTAAGCAGCAGTTGGGCAAGCTGCCTCTACCTGATGATGCTGCAATCTATCTATCGCAACAACGGGAAAACCACTTCATTGACAGTTTGAATATTGATGAAGTTAGCGTGAGCCAACTGAGCCAACTCCCAATGCTACATCGTGATCCTTTTGATCGAATTTTGATGGGTCAAGCATTACGTTATGGTTTGACGCTGGTAACAGTAGATGCTGCCATCAAGCAGTATGCAGTTCCGGTGTTGTCCTGGTGAGGGAGGTTGAGTAATGCCGACTTTTCCAAAGTATGAGAGCTATAAGGATAGTGGGGTTGAATGGTTGGGAGGAATTCCCAGTCATTGGAATTTCCGTAGGTTAAAGCATATTGCTAAAGTTCGACTTAGCAACGTGGATAAGCACTCAAGAGCCAATGAACTTCCAGTTAGGCTTTGTAACTACACAGACGTTTACTACAAAGACTTTATTACTAACGAAATAGCTTTCATGGAAGCTACTGCCACAGAAGAGCAAGTTCACAATTTTATTTTAGAAGAAGGAGATGTTCTGATCACAAAAGACTCGGAATCCTTTGATGATATTGCGGTTCCTGCATACGTTCCTGAAACCCTGAAAAATGTCATTTGTGGTTATCATTTAGCACATATAAAGCCAACTCACATCGAAGGTAGTTACTTATTTAGAGCATTTCAAGCAGAAGGGATTTCATCACAGTTTAGGGTTTCTGCAAACGGCATAACAAGGTTTGGAATTGGCAAAAGTGCGATTAATGATGCAGTTTTCTTGCTTCCACCTGTTGAAGAACAGAAGCGAATTGTTGAATTTCTCGATCGCACAACCACTGAAATCAATCGCGCCATCTCCCAAAAGCAACGCCTCATTGAACTCCTGCAAGAACAAAAAGCCATCCTCATCAACCAAGCCGTCACCAAAGGGCTAAACCCCAACGTGCCGATGCGGGATAGCGGGATTGAGTGGATAGGCGAAATTCCAGAACATTGGAGTGCCAATAAGCTGAAATATATTTCTAAGATTTTTCGAGGTAAGTTTACCCATCGTCCTCGTAATGATCCACGTCTTTATGATGGTGTATATCCCTTTATCCAAACTGGTGATGTTGCAAAATCAGGAAAGTTTTTAACAGAGTACAGACAAACACTGAATGAGAAGGGTTTAAGAGTTTCAACTCTAATTCCTCAAGGAACTGTAGTTATCACTATTGCAGCAAATATTGGAGATATATCAATTCTTGGTTTTGATGCTTGCTTTCCTGATAGTGTTGTTGGATTTCAGCCTAAAACTGACTTAGATAGAGATTTCTTGTACTATGTCCTGCTTTCAATGAAGCAACAATTTATAAATACATCGACAAAAAACACGCAAATGAATTTGAACGTAGATCGTATTGGCTCTAATTTTGTTCCAATTCCAGGCTTAGTTGAACAACAGAGGATCGTTGAATGGATTGAAGATCAACTATCTGATGCTGCCAAAGCTGAAACCTCATTATTGAGAAATATCAATTTACTCAACGAATACAGGTCTATTGTCATCTCCCAAACTGTAACCGGAAAAATAAAAGTCTGAGGTCAACGTCATGGTCAGTCAAACCCATCCTGAAACCGCCCTCACCGCCGCAACCGTTCTCCAGACCTTGCGAACACAGCCTGACCTGTTTTCCCAGTTCAAAATCAAAACCCTGGCGCTGTTCGGCTCTACTGCCCGTAACGAAGCCACTGCCCAGAGTGACTTAGACTTCCTGGTAGAGTTTGATGCTGATCCCACCCTCGATCTCTACATGGATCTGAAATTTTTTCTGGAAGACCTGTTTGAGAAAAAGGTCGATTTGGTCACCAAGGGGTCGCTTAAACCTCAAATTACTGACACCGTACTATCGGAGGCCATTGACCTATGAACATTCAATTAGTTGATTCCTTGGTGCAAATCATTGAAGCCCTCACCCCAGAAGAGATTGCCCTACTGCAAGAAAAACTACTCACCAGAACCATTCAAACCACACCGGGAGTGTGCGGCGGTTATCCCCGCATTCGTAACACCCGCATCCCCATCTGGACTCTGGTTTCCTTGCGCCAGCAAGGGGCTGACGCAGCCGAGCTACTGCGAAATTACCCTAGCTTAACTCCCCGTGATCTTGATGCAGCATGGCTCTACTACGAACACCATCGAGAAGAAGTTGATACCCTGATCGCGGATCACTCAGCGGATGTCAATGGATATGATTGATTTGTATTCCAACGAAAATTTCCCAATTGATATGGTGCTAGCCCTCAGACAGCTTGGCCATAACGTCCTCACTTCCTACGATGCCGGACAAGCCAATCAAGGCATTCCTGATGATCAAGTCTTGGCCTTTGCCCAACAGGAACATCGCACGGTGATTACGCTCAACCGCGATGATTTCCTCAAGCTCCATCGCAGTGGCATTCAGCATTCAGGCATCATTATTTGTAAGAGCGATCGTGATTATTTCGGACAAGTTCAAGCCCTTCATACTTATTTGCAAAACCAAAATCTGCAAAACCAACATGATTTGATGAACCGCCTGATCCGAGTCAAAAAACAAAATCAGCCCAAATCTAGCCACCCCATCTTTGTGATTCAAGAGTACGAGCGGTAAACCGTATGGTCAGTTACTCTCATTCTGAACCCGCCCTCACCGCCGCAACCATTCTCCAGACGTTGCGAGAACAGCCCAACCTGTTCGCCCAGTTCAACATCAAAACCCTGGCGCTGTTCGGCTCCACCGCCCGCAACGAAGCCACCGATACCAGCGACCTCGATTTTTTAGTAGAATTTGAAGGCTCCACAACCTTTGACCGCTACATGGATCTGAAATTTTTCCTGGAAGACCTGTTTGAGAAAAAAGTCGATTTAGTCACCAAGGGATCGCTTAAACCTCAAATTACTGACACCGTGCTAGGGGAGGCGGTCAATGTCGCGTAATTTGCCCATACCTACTTTGCTGTTCAAGACGAAATTATCTGGGATATTGTCCAAACGAAACTGGGGGATTTACGGGAGTGTATTGCCACGATGAAATCTGATTTGTAAGTCTTTTGAAGAGGTCAACGTCATGGTCAGTAAAACCAACGAGCAAGCGCTCGAAGATTGTATAGAAGCCGCATTAGTGGAAGGTTCCCGCTACGAGCAGGGCAACCCCGCTGATTTTGACCGCGAATTTGCCTGCGATCGCGCCAAGTTTTGGCGCTTCCTCGAAACCACTCAGGCAGAAGAACTGGACAAACTGCGGGATAGACCCAACTGGCAACGGCTGATCCTGGAACGGTGCGATCGAAAGGTCAAAAAAGACGGCATCCTCTCCGTATTAAAAAAGGGCATTGCCATTGATGATGCTCACCTCACCCTGCTCTACAGCCTGCCCTACAACGATGCCAACCCCCGCATTCTCGAAAACTTTGAGCAAAATATCTTTTCTGTTACCCGTCAGGTGCATTACTCCGACACCGATCCTGGCTCATCGGTGGATATGGTGCTGTTCTTGAATGGGATGGCGATCGCCACAATGGAACTCAAAAACCCCTGGACGGGGCAGACCGTCTACCATGCCAGAGAGCAATATAAAAATGACCGCGATCCGCGATCGCCGCTGTTCCAGTTTGCCCGCTGCATCGTTCATCTGGCAGTAGACACCGAAGAAGTGTGGATGACCACCAAACTCGACAAAGGCAACACCTACTTCCTTCCCCTCAACAAAGGACACAACCACGGCAAAGGCAACCCACCGAATCCGAACGGACACAAAACCGCCTACCTCTGGGAAGACCTGCTCACCCGCCACAGCCTCACCACCATCATCGAACACTTCGCCATCATCCCCGGCGATGCCCACACACCCCTCGCCAAAAAGCCCCTATTTTTTCCCCGTTATCACCAACTCGACGTTGTGCGGCAACTGCTCACCCATGCCAAAACCAATGGCGTAGGGCACAAATACCTGATTCAGCACTCTGCCGGATCGGGCAAATCCAACTCCATCACCTGGACGGCATACCAACTGATCGAACTCTATGCCCCCGGTGCTGACTTGCCCCTGTTTAACTCCGTGGTTGTCGTCACCGATCGCCGCATCCTCGACAAACAGATCCGCGACAACATCAAAAACTTCTCTGAAGTAAAAAACATCATTGCCCATGCCGAAAGCTCCGCCGACCTCAAAACGGCATTAGAAACAGGCAAGCGGATTATCATCACCACCGTTCAAAAGTTTCCCTTTATCGTGGCAGGGGTGGAAGATTTGAGCGATCGCAACTTCGCCATCATCATTGATGAAGCCCATTCCTCCCAAAGTGGACAAGCAGCCGACAAAATGAACATGGCGTTTGGTTCCGAAGACGACGAACCCGAAGACACCCAGGACAAAATTCTCAAGGCAATGGAAGGGCGAAAACTCAGCAAAAATGCTTCCTACTTCGCCTTCACCGCCACCCCCAAAAACGCCACCCTGGAAAAATTTGGGCAACAGACCCCAGAGGGCAAGTTCGTACCCTTCCATCTCTACTCGATGAAACAGGCGATCGAGGAAGGCTTCATTTTGGATGTGCTGGCAAACTACACCACCTACCGCAGCTACTACGAAATCCAAAAATCCATCCAAGAAAATCCCCTGTTTGAAACCGCCAAAGCCCAAAAGAAGCTTCGAGCGTATGTGGAGGGACATCAGGAGACAATCGCCACCAAAGCCGACATCATGGTGAGCCACTTCCTTGAAAATGTCTGGAAACCCAAAAAACTCAAAGGTCATGCCAAGGCAATGGTTGTGACCCGCAACATCGAATCCGCGATTCGCTACTTTTTCGCCATCCGCGAGATTTTGAAACGGGAGAATGCACCCTTTGGGGCGATCGTCGCCTTCTCTGGCAAAAAGACCGTAGACGGCATCGAGCATACCGAAGACACCCTCAACAGCTTCCCCAGCAAAGACATTCCCGACCAGTTCAGAACCGACGACTACAAAATTCTTGTGGTTGCCAACAAATTCCTCACCGGATTCGATGAACCCCTGCTCCACACCATGTATGTGGATAAAAAGCTGCAAGGGGTTCTTGCTGTCCAGACTCTCTCCCGCCTCAACCGCTGCAACAATAAGATGGGCAAGGCTGATACCTTCATCCTCGATTTTTACAACACCGTTGAGGAAATCAAAACCGCCTTCGATCCCTTCTACACGGCAACCTCGTTGAGCCAAGCCACCGATGTTAACGTTCTCCACGACCTCAAAGAGAGCCTGGATGATGTGGGCGTTTATGAATGGGACGAAGTAGAAGCATTCAACGATCGCTTCTTCAACAGCGCCCCCGCCGACCAACTCAGCCCCATCATTGACCTTGCCGCCAACCGCTTCAACACTGAACTAGAACTCGAAGAAGAAGCCAAAATCGACTTCAAGATCAAAGCCAAACAGTTTGTCAAAATCTATGGGCAGATAGCTTGCATCATGCCCTTCAATAACATCCACTGGGAAAAACTCCACTGGTTCCTAAAATTCCTCATCCCCAAACTACTCGTCAAAGACCCACAACAAGACCAACTGGACGAACTGCTCAACAGCGTGGATCTCTCCACCTACGGCTTAGAGCGGGTGAGGCTGAATGAAGCGATCGAACTTAACGATCAAGGATCTGAACTCGACCCCCAAAACCCCAACCCCAGAGGCTACCGAGGCGACAACCCCCAACAAGACCCCCTCGATGAGATTATCGCCGCCTTCAACGATCGCTTCTTCTCCGGTTGGGATGTCACCCCCGAAGAACAGCGAGTCAAAATCCTCAGCATTGCCCGATATGTGCGAGAAAATCCCAAATTTAAGGAACAGTTCCAAGACAACCCAGATGAGCAAAATCGCACGATCGCTATAAAGGAATTTATCAAAGAAGCCTTGATAAAGCGCCGTAAGCAAGACCTGGAACTTTACCGGATGTATGCCTCTGATGCCGACTTCGAGCGTACTTTTGACGCTAGCATCATCAATCTGCTCTCCCGCCTTACCCCCAATCAACTCGATGATTTGCTGAGTGCATAATCGAGACATAAGAAAACCCGGCACCATGACCGTATTCAAACTCAACTCTCAATATCAAAGCAATCGTGCTTGAATCTCCACCATCATGTTGCCGATGGTGATGGCGCGTTTGGCTTCGCCATGCCTTTGGCTAATGCCCGATAGTCCTCACCGCCGATGCAAATGCCAGTAGTTGAGGATCGGGTCAAATTTGATTGATGATCAGGTTCCGTTACAACGCTTCAGCTAGCCTGAGATCAATCTAACGTGTAACAAATCTCAGTCAATCTACGAAATGTGCCGTGCGAGCGATGAGTCTACCTTCTAAGTTGTAACCCTTCATGATTAGGAGCTTTTTAGCGGATGAGTCGCCAACCTCAGTTACCTCAAACATTGGAGCAATTTCTCCATCAAGCTCAGGTTGAATCTTGCACCGATATCCACCTTAGTCCAGGCCACATTCCCCACTGGCGCATTCGGGGTGATTTACAACCGACAGATTTCCCAGCAGTGGCTGAAAACCAGTTTTGGCAATGGATGGGGGAGATTTTGGCGACTAATCAGTTGGAGCGATTCCAGCAAGGCAATACGATTAACCAAATTGTTCAATACGCAAATGCTACTTTCTCGTTGCATGGGCATTGGACAACGACAGGACCAGCGATCGCCCTTCGTCTTCCCATCCTCACGATTCCCGATATGGATCAACTTGGTCTGCCAGAAAGGCTCAAGGATGTGATCCAATCTCCTACGGGCCAGTGGTCCCAGGGATTAATCTTGGTTGCAGGCATGACGGGCAGTGGTAAATCCACGTCTTTAGCGTCGTTGGTCAATCACATCAATGCCACCGCCTGCTGCCATATCGTTACCTTGGATGATCCGCTTTTATTTATTTATCCACAACAAAGGGCAACCTTTACCCAGTGGGTATCGGGGATTCACATTGACTCTCTGGTGGATGGCATCACTCAAGCCCAGCGCATTGATGCAGATGTGATGGTGATCAATGAAATTAGCGATCGCCCCACCCTTGACCAGGCTTTATGTGCGGCTAACAGAGGTTGTCTGGTCCTTGCTAGCCTCCACGCAGACCGCGCCATCGATGCATTGGAGACAATTTTTAGCTTCTACAGCGAAGCTGAACAACCGTTCATTCGCCATCGCCTCTCAAAAACCCTCAAAGCCCTTTTAGGTCAGCGCTTGACTCCCCCTGCAACCGGAGAATTCCGGCGTGCCGCCCTCCATGATTTACTCATCGTTACGCCAACGGTACAAAGCAAGTTAGCCGACGGACACATGAATTATCTGGCATCCCGACTCAATCAAGATGCTGAGATGTGGCCCCATACCATGACTCAGGATCTCCAGCGACTTTTAGCAGATGGACGGGTGAGTCAGGAAACCTTTACCGCTGTTTCTCAGGTTCTCCAACGGGACGAGCTACAGCCTTTCTAGCAAGATAGATTAATCAAGCGATCGCCTTCCTCTGGCCTGGAGAGGCGATCGCCCCAATGCCCCAACGCCTCACATAATGGTCAGATACGTATCCATTGACGTTTCCGGTAAAACTTTTAATTGCTGATTCTTTAGATCCAATTCAATCCCCAACGCTTCCAACGGAATCACCCCTAACAAGGCATCTCGACCACCGGGTAATTCCAAACACTCAAAGGTGCCAACGCGACCCATCACGTTAATATTGGCATCTTGGAAAATCCTGGCTCTGCTATAGCCAGTCGCCACGGCGACATCAACTTCCCTGAGCAAGTCGAGACCCAGTTGGTCAATGGCATCACTCGGTAAACACAACGTTGTCGCGCCCGTATCCACCAGCACATTGTCGAGGGTGATAGAACGGATCTCATCTTCAGCAATAAAACCGCGTTTGGCTGCTGTTTGATCAGCACGGTTGATGATGGTGAGGGTCGTCAAAATTTTGCCCATAGTGTTCTTTATAGCCATTCGTGAAAGCCTCTAACACGATATCACTGGTCAAAAGCTTGGAGCATTCTCTATATTTGCTCTATCTCATCGTAGGCGGCATAAACCCCTTTGACGTTGTACCAATTGAGAAATACACGGGCGATTTCTAAGGCGAGTTGGGGCTTGCCTTGGTCAATGAGCCATTGCAAAAACGGAGCCATCGTCTTTTCGTTCAAGGTACCACCGAGGGAGAGTAAGCCCCACAAGCTGCGGTGAAGCCAGGTCATTTGGATCATCATTCGCACGGACCAAGTGGGATGTTTCTGATAAAACAAGACTCCCATGCGCCCTCGCTCAATTTCTTTGTCAATCAGGGAGGGGATTTGATCTAAATTAAAGGGGGGATGCCAGTGATAACCAACGGCTTCGGGACATTTGATCAGGGTTAAGCCTAGATTTTTGAGCCGCACGCCGAGTTCTAAATCTTCCCAACCGTAAAGTTGGAATTGGGTGTCGAATAATCCGGCTTTCTCTAGCCAGTGTTTGGCGATCGCCACATTCCCCGTGGCAAAATAGGCGGCTGAAAAGTCCGTAATTTTATAGGGTTCGGATGTGGGGTGATCAAAATTGCAGGTGTTGACGACGCGGCCATAGGTGAAGAGGCGATCGCTCCCCAACTCTTGCTGTCCCTGGGTGAGAGCCACCGCATGGGCTTGGAGAAACCCTTCCAGAACCACCAAATCGCTATCGATAAAAATAATGGTATCGCCCTTAGCCCCATGGACTCCCCGGTTCCGCGCCACCGCTGGCCCTTCATGGGATTGCTGCAACAGCCGGACATGGGGAAGCTCCTGAGCTTGGGTTTCAAGCCAAGAAACCGTTTCATCCGTTGAACCATCATCCACCACTACGATCTCATAGCCTTGAATGAGGGTGCTGTCATATTGCTGCTGCTCCAGCACCCGCAGACACTTTTCTAGAATCGGCTTACGGTTGTAAGTGGGGATAACAATACTGAAAAACACTATGCTTTAGAACCCATCTGGTGACGAGAGACAATCTTTTCAAAATCAGCCTGGGTTTCCTGAAGTAACTGTTCCCGGCTATTGTTGACTGATTTGATACTAGGGACTAAATTACGGGCCTGTAGCGCCATATGAAGCTGAAGATGAGCAACGTACTGGCTAAAGTCTTCGCTTTGGTTCTGATCAGATGCCAGGGTATTAAGGTTACTTTTCAACGGCTTTGACTCCTGTTCTCAACAATAGAAATCTCAACTTAGCTTTGAGCACCATGGAACCATTCCCATGGATACCCCTTAAACTAGACCAGATGGTGATCCTAAAATACGGTCTTTCTAGTCCTTTGGCTACCGCTACAACACAACTTGTAACTGCAATGCCGACGGTACATTCCTTAAAGAAAATATCACGAATCTCTACTCGGCTGCATCGTGAGTTAACGTTACGCAACGAAGTGTAATGTGAGATGCTGGGAGGATAAAGAAAAATCAAGATAAAAGCGGGTATTCAGTTGTGACTAAACTGAGGGCATTGATTTTTGATGTGGATGGTACCCTAGCGGAAACGGAGCGGGACGGCCATCGCTTAGCCTTTAACCGGGCGTTTTCGGATGCAGGGCTGGATTGGTATTGGGATGAGGCCCTTTACGGAGATTTATTGGCTGTGGCTGGAGGAAAAGAGCGGATTCGCTTTTTTATCGATAAATATACCCCCTGTTTTCCTGGCACAGTCTGTATTCTTGGGAAGAGTGATACCCCGGTCAATTTGCCCTATTTTATCGCCCAACTTTACGCGACGAAAACGGGATTTTATCAGCGGCTGTTACGGGATGGCAAAATCCCTCTACGACCGGGTATCCGTCGCCTGATTTTAGAAGCCCGCCACCAAGGTATTCGATTAGCGATTGCCACTACGAGTGCCCCGGAAAATGCGATCGCCCTACTCCAAGCAACCTTAGGGCCAGATAGCGTCCGTTGGTTTGATGTCATTGCCGGAGGGGACATTGTGCCCCAGAAAAAACCCGCCCCTGATATTTATCGCTACGTGCTGAGACAAATGTGGTTAAACCCTGAAGAGTGTTTAGTCTTCGAGGATTCAGCCCATGGCCTCAGCGCTGCCACCAACGCTGAACTCAAGACAGTGATTACGACCCATGACTACAGCCGATCCGACGACTTTTCCCCCGCTGCCCTCGTGCTGAACCACTTGGGTGAACCGGATCACCCCTTTGAGGCGATCGCCGGACCCAGTGGTTCATTCACCTATTTCAACCTTGATTTGGCCAAACATCTGTTGGCGGCAACTGAGTAATCCCGCTTCAATTTTACGGGTTAGGCAATACCAGATTTTCGATGCCGGAGATTACGGTTGCGGATTGGATGCGATCGCCCTGTTGAATGGCATCTACTACATCCATGCCCTCTGTCACGTAGCCAAATA
>JAYKIC010000309.1:0-7925 GCA_035284985.1 Leptolyngbyaceae cyanobacterium | reverse complement strand
ACCACCGGGGCATAGTAAGCCGCCCGAAACCAGCGAATTCCAGGGATGGTCTGATTCACCAAAATAGCCAGTCCTAGGGGCATAACCACTAAAATCGGCACCACTCCCAGCAAATACACCACGGTGTTGCGGCAGACCAGCCAGAAAACGCGATCGCCCCATAGTCGCTGAAAATTGGCGAAACCCACCCATTCTGGCGGTTGGGTAATGTCATAGCCATATTGGGTAAAACTCAGGTATAAGGCTTGTAAGGCGGGGTAAAATACCGTTAAGCCTAAGGCCAGTAAGGCAGGCAGCAAAAATAGATAGGGAGTTGCCAGGTGGCCCCATTGTTGAGCGGGGTTGAACGGATGGGTTCGGGGTACTTGGGGCATGGGTCTTATTGGCGTTTACTTGGTCAAGCTGCTTCATATAATAGAAGCAAATCACTGGATCACCAGTTAGCGGTCACTCGGAATGATAAAATTATCCCGTGAATTGGATCACAATTAAGCATACTGATAGTCAGTGGGAAGCCGAATTAATGCAGCAGCTTTTACTGGCCCATGGCATTCGGTCAAGGGTTGTGGGGCAAGGAATTAGCTCGGCTTATCTAGGCAGTGGTTCACCTTGCCTCCTCCAAGTGCCGCTTCGCGATCGCTGGACCGCACTGCTGTTGTTGAGTCCAGTTGATTATACTGATGAGAATAATTCTGATGATTCTTGGGAATATGATGGTCTAGAAGAAGAGTCCTAACGGCAGAATCTTATAACCCTAAGTATTTTTTTCCCAGTCTAAATACTTTAGACTAAGCGCTGGTAGCCCTCGTTAGACCAGCAAATGTTAGCCCAATAGTTCTTGTTGGAGAGGTGTCAATACACTCATGTCACTATTTGATTGGTTTGCAAATCGGCAAAAATCAGGCCCACCGTCCACGGATCTGCACGAGCGGGAGGTACCCGATGGCCTATGGCACAAGTGCGAAGCCTGTGGTGTGTTAGCTTATGCCAAAGACCTCCATGCCAATCAGAAGGTTTGCACAGAATGTCAGCACCACCATCGAGTCAATAGTGATGAACGCATCACCCAACTAGTAGATGCCCAAACGTGGCAACCCCTTGACCAACACTTGCGTCCGGTTGATTCCCTCGACTTTCATGATCGTAAATCCTATGGCGATCGCATTCGTGAAACCCAAGCAAAAACAGGGTTAAGCGATGCGGTGCAAACGGGGCTAGGCCGACTGGATGGCCTTCCGGTTGCCCTTGGAGTCATGGATTTCCGCTTTATGGGGGGCAGTATGGGGTCCGTAGTCGGGGAAAAACTCACACGCCTGATTGAGCGAGCCACCCGCGAACGGTTTCCTGTCATTATCGTATGTGCCTCCGGCGGAGCCAGAATGCAAGAGGGCATGTTGAGCCTCTCGCAAATGGCCAAAATTTCTGCCGCCCTGGAACGCCACCAGGAAGCTCGGTTACTGTATATCCCAATATTGTCGCACCCCACCACCGGAGGGGTAACGGCTAGCTTTGCCATGTTGGGGGATATTATCATCGCAGAACCCAACGCAACCATTGGCTTTGCAGGCAGGCGGGTCGTGGAGCAGACCTTACGGGAAAAACTACCCGACGATTTCCAAACCTCCGAATACATGCTTAACCATGGTTTTGTGGATGTCATTGTGCCCCGCACCCAGCTCAAGAAGACCTTGGCCCAGCTTATTTGCCTCCATCAGCCGTACATCCACACTCCCCACTTTGTCAATCTACCGAATAATTCAGTTAAACCAATTACCGCTGGGAGTCCTGACTAAAGGCTAAATCCGGGTTAGATTTACCCCAGAACAACAAACCCGAAAGGGGCGGCCAGCAATGTACGCTCCTTTCGGATTGGGGTAGCCCTAGGGGCGTTGGAACTGCATTAGCTTTACAAATTGATGGCCACGGTCACACCGTAGCCATCCCTCTAAGCATTACTGGAGAAACACGACTTGAGTAAAATCTGCCAAGCCAACTGACTCTAACAATGCCGTCCATTCTGAGCTAGCCATGCCATGCATACGCTTATCTTTGGCCAATACATCTAGGGCTTCAAACCAAAGACTGGCTTCAGCATAGACGTTGGCTTGTGCCGATGGGGGCAGGGTTGCCAGTTCATCCACGAGGGGCAATGTAGCGGAAGGCACACGCCGGACCCAGCCTTCGGTAAAGATATCGGTGCCTCGATCAAACTCGTCACAAATCAGCGAGAAGTACCAGCGGTAGTTTTTATCCACTTCGAGGGGAGGAAGCCCTGCGTTTTCAGGCAAGGATAAGCTGATGAGACCGCCCGCATCGGTCGGCTCAAGCTGAAATTTGCTGGTGTAGACTTCGTTGTCGTTTTCATCCATGAGAACGAACTCAGCAGCACGGGCGGTAATGGCCGGGACATACCAATAGAAGGTGGGGTAGGGAGACAGGGTTTGGCCAAAGTATGGGTCATCAGCCGTTGTGTCCTGGCTACCAGCGGGGACGGTGGGCATTAAAGGCGTTAGACCTAACCCATCAACGGGAACACCGGATGAACCCAGGCAGCCGCCCCTGGTGCCACCTGGCTCTCGACGACTGGGCAAACCAATATCATTGGGAGGCGTATATTGGGCCAGCGCCACACCAGCCATACTAGTGTAGAGGGTACCTGCAAATAGGGCGATCGCCATCATTCGGCGCATTAAACGGACAGGGTGAGATTTCAGGGTTGGGTTCAATGAGTACATAGTATTCCTCTTTATCAATGGATCAGCATTTTGTTACATCCCTAATACGACTCCCATCTAAACCAAGATGGAATATTTAGCGGTTGTCTGATTCTAATCTAGCTTGATGACGTTACATCCTTTAAGATACAGAGTCAGACTTAATATTCCCTTGCATCTAGTGTTGTCCCATGGGACAAGGGAGCCAACCAAATTGCGATGGAACGATAACGCCAATGCCAAGGTCATGTTGTGTGTTGGGTCGGTGTTGGTAAACACATACCTGTACCTTGTATAGCAGTAGCCACATGGGTTAGAACGTTTTTTGGGGTCGCACAGCGTCCCTACAAAACGTGTCTGTGCTAACAAAAGTGTCTACCGCTATAACTATAGATTCACAGGGTTCCATTAGAGTTCCGTGATCAACGTCGAATTTTCTGACCCAGAATCCAATAGTTGGCTAGCACTGTTAGGACTATCCGCACAATTCAGAAGGGATTGGGTTATGGACTGGGCTTTGGCTTCAGACACCAAACCAACCAGGCGATATACATGAATCTTATGGTCTTTGCCCTTTAGAACCCGTGGTCCCCAAGATTCAATTTCCAGATGGGGGCGATCGCCCTCCTCACCTCCCATCGGGCCATGGATTTCCGTTCTAACCATTTTTCCCTGTTCAGGGGAAAACGGCACAAAGAATTCCTGACCATCCTGATTAGAAATGTCCCGAAATTGTTCACTTTCAAACAGTTCAGGACTAATCAGGTATTGCATGGTTTCATTGGCAATGAGAATGCGGCAATCATCCTCCTGACGCGCCTTTAAGCAACTTTCCAGACGAGACGCGGTATTCACACTATCGCCAATCACCCCATATTCCAACCGTTCCTTGCTGCCAATACTACCAGCGGTAACGAGGCCAGTAAAAATACCCACCCGCATCTGGATAATATGCTCTTTCACATGGGTCATTTGACGGTCTTTCCAGTTTTGGTTGAGTGCATCCAAGGCCCGTCGCATATCCAAGGCACACCGAACAGCCTGACGGGCATCTTCCGCCACCTCATCATCACTGCGCGGCATGGGCACCCCAAAAACCGCCAACATCCCATCTCCGGTGAATTTATTGACAATGCCACCATGGACCGTAACGGCCTCAATCATTTCTTTAAGGTATTCATTCAGCCATTCTAAAAGTTCATCCGGTGACTGCTTTTCTGACAGGGTACTAAATCCTTTGATATCAGAAAACAGGACCGTGGCGGTCAGACGCTGGCCGGGAATTTTCCCAGAACGGAGAATATCATGACGCGATCGCCATAACTCGTCAGCGATCGCTGGGGAAATACTTTGCCCCAAAAGCAGACGCATGGTGTTACGCTGCTGCAAGGCTTGTTGACCGCGATAGGCCAGTACGCCCCCCAGGGTGAGCCAGGAAGCCATGGCTGGGGCCATCACCGGAATCCAGCCCCCCAACAGAAACGCGCCATAAAAACTTAACCCTTGCGCCATCACTAACACCACCGTGCCCAGACCCAGTAACCACAAGGGCCGACACTGGATCGCCACCACCCCCCCCACTAGGGTCCAACCCAAAATCCATAGATTTTCACCCCAGGATGGCCAAAACCACATGAGGGGGCGATCGCCCAGGGCCGCATCCAGAATTTGGCTCACCGTCTGGGCATGGATAAACACCCCAGGAAATCGCTGATCCCGGCTATTGTCATAGGGGGTTGAAAATAAATCTTTGAGTGAAGGCGCAGTGCTGCCAATCAGCACAATCCGGCCTTCTACCTGCTCCCGCGTGATATTACCCTGCAACACATCGTAAAAGGCAACGGCTGGAATCCCCACATTTTCCCCTGGCAATTCCGCACTAGAGCCTGTTACTGGGTCAGATGCTGGATTATTTAGCGGAACATTGACATTCCGTGAATGATAGTTGAGGAAAAATTGATACCCTTCCGCATCACCCCGATCATATCCCCCGGCATCAGGGGTGAGCGGCACAAACACGGCCTCACCCAGTTGCAAATAATCAGGATTTTGTTCATTATTTTGGGGCTGAATACCATGCATACTGTCCAAATATCGTAGGGCAAGGGTCATGGCCAAGGAAAAATGGAACGATTGATTTTCGCCCGTATTCGGATCTTGGGTCCATCCCATAAGCAGACTACGACGAACAACCCGATCAAGATCCAACAGCAAGTCATTAAAGCCAATTTGCTCTGGTGGAATGTTCGGTGGTGGCGGGATAGCCACACTATCGTCTGAAGGGAACGTCAGAATAGACACCACATTAGGTTGTTGCAACCGTTGCAGGAGTTGCTGCCAATGGGGAAATTCAGCAGGGTCCACATCTGGGTTACGATCCGAGCGGTAAACATCTCGCCCTTCCTGGGGCGAATTTCGGTAGAGATCCACCCCAATCACCACCGGATCATAGCGAGAAAGCTGATCCAGCACCTTAACCATATCTTCATCAGATGGATTAATTTTTCGGGTTTGGTTAATGTAATGCTCTGTTACCCCAACGACAAGGAGACGATTGTCCATTGGTTGATCGGGACGGGCATATACGGCGCGATCGTACGCCACCATTTCCAGCAGTTGGGTTTTACCCAACTGTTTCAGCAACAATACCAGTCCAGTATTGGTCAAACTGATCCCCAAAACGAGCAGGGTGGTGGTCATTGGGAGGGAGGACCGATAGCGGGTCAGCCATGTTTTAGCAGAACGGTAGAGTCTAAGAAACTGCACGGCATTTTCATGTCCTAAATTATAGTAGTCATAGTCCTAAGAACCACGCTAAGCATAGAGATAGCTCACCCTTTACCCAAATCTTCACCGGAAAATCCATCATTCCAGATGGTCTGTCACGTTTATTCACACCTATCTTTTGTCTATACCTTTTTGGATACAAACCTTTGGTTTTCCCTTAGGTTAGCGGAGTATCCTCAAATGGGGTGGATAAACCCCGACGCTGACGCGGTTCATCCACCCCAATAGGCCAACTAAAAATGGCGTTTACTAGGTTAATTTGGGACTATGGGGGATGGCTCCCCTGACTAAAATCACGGTTCCCATGCTCCGACGGGCAATGGTTTCAGGAATATTACCTTTAATTGCTTGCTGTAGAAGACCCTCTCGACTAGCCCCCAATACGATAACATCTGCTTGTTCATGCCATGCTAGTTCTAGCACGCCTTCACTAATAGATGGATTCCAGACCAATTCAGAGGCTACGGAACAGTGTAGTTTAGCCTGGAGGGCGATCGCAATTTCTTGGGCTGGGGATGGTCCGGCATGGGGCTTATCTGAAGTAAAGACCTGGCAAGTTTTGAAGCTGGGCTGTTTCCCTAATGTGGCTAGACTGGGCAGGAGGCGGAGGGCGGTGGTCACGTTGGGTCCACCCGCGACGGGCATCAACCAGCGCTCAAAGGTGGGGTTGAGGCTCAGTTTTACCACCATGACATCACAGGGAGCTTGCCGAATTAGGGTGTCCACTAAGTCCCCAAATACCCGACCGGAGGCTGTCGCACTCCCCCGCCAGCCCAGTAATACTAAATCAATATGGTGGTCGCGGATGGCTTCCAGGGTAGCCTGGGCCGCATCATGGGTGACACGGATATGGGTATGGATGGGAATCTTTTCAGCGGGAAAATACTGTTCCGCCCGTTCTAGTAACTGCCGCCCGGAGGTGGCATCAATGCGGATTTCGTCGGGGGGGGTGCTCCTGGGGACGACCATAATGTGGAGGCAGTCGATCTCGTATTGGCGATCGCAGGCGATCGCCCGTGCCATCCGCATGAGCTGGGGGATCGTTTTAGGATTTCGCACCAACACCAGCAGCCGACCTTGCCCGGTGCGCGGAGCCTGGGTACGATAAATGACATAGGATGGCAGATAAGTCGGACTAATGGCCCGTTCATTGCCCCCCAGTTGATCGGATTCGGCCCGGATAATATCAGCGCGGGTGATAATCCCGACTAACCGCTGCCCCTCCGTGACGGGCAGGCGACTAATTTTGAACCGATTCAGCAAATAGAGAATATGGGATAGGGGATCGGAGGGTTTGACGGTGACGGGATGGGGAGTCATAATATCTCCCAACGTAAGGTGGCTCAGATCTTTGGATTGGCGGGTGCTATCGGCAATATCGGTTTGGGTGACGATACCCACCAGTTTGCCGTGGTGAATCACAGGAAATCCCCGATGGTGCGATCGGGCAAATGCCCCCACCGCATCCCGTAGCCGCATTTGTTTTGTGAGGGTTTCCACCTTGGGTTGCATCAAGGTTTCCGCTGTAAGTTGGGTCAATTGTCGGCCCCGTTGATCCCCATCATCACCCCTGGGCTGATTCAAGTGAATCCCCTGAAGGCTCAGGAGGCGGTTGTAGATCGACCCACTGTAGAGCCAATCTGAAGTGAGGTAGGAAACCACGGAACTGATCATTAAGGGGAGGACCAAATTAAAATCAGTGGTCATCTCAAAGACAATCACGATGGCCGTAATGGGGCCTTTAGTCACCGCACTAAAAAATGCCCCCATTCCAGCTAGGGCATAGGTCGCGGCTGGGCTAATGTCCGTACTGCCGAAGGGCACTCCCATCATTATTAATTGCAGTTGCAGGGCCAAGGTACCCACCACAAACCCCAAAGATGATCCCAAGATCAGCGCGGGGGCAAAAATCCCACCGGGGGCACCGGACCCCGCCGCAATTAGGGTTAACAAAAATTTGACTAAAAAGCCGATGAGGGCAAATTGCCAAGGAATCTGACCTTGGCTGAGAAATTCTGGTAAGCCAATGTTGTCCCAATAGGGTTGGGGCAGCAGCATCGTGATCAAACCGGAAACCAAACCAGCCAGACCGATTTTCCAGGGTAATCCTTTGCGGAGAAAGCGACGGTTAAACACAACGCTGGCAAAGATCCCACGACTGAAGGTTGCCCCTAAAACCCCAGCCAATAAGCCTAACAACAGGAAAAAGGGGACATCTTGGAGATAAAAATGGGCTTGGGACTCGGCCATGATGGCATTGAGGCTAAGGCCCCGATCCCCCAATAACCGGGCAACCACTGCGCCAATGAATGAGGAGAGGATGGCGGTGCCTAGGGTGAGACCGGAAAAGTCGTGGATTAATTCTTCCACCACAAACAAAATACCTGCGATCGGGGCGTTGAATCCGGCAGCCAGTCCGGCAGC
>JAYKIC010000308.1:0-19688 GCA_035284985.1 Leptolyngbyaceae cyanobacterium | reverse complement strand
GGAAAAGGCAGAAGTTGAGCCAACGGGTGCTGGCTGAAAAAATGGGTAAAAGTCAAAGTTGGGTCCGTGATATTGAAAATGGTCGAATTAAACCAAATCCCAAAGATCAGGAAATGATTTGTAAAGTGCTACAAATTGAGGACAGTAGAATGGAGGAAACTAGGCTTGATGCCTAAACTCGACTGTTGAGATCAGACTTTAATCGTCATCAACGTTCCTTCAAAGCGACTGTTCACCATCGCCTTCAGCGTCAGGCCATTATTTTCACGAAACTACATTCATGACTGTAGTTTTCATGAATGTAGCGATCGCCGTATTTCCTTTCAATAAAAAATTAAGCCTTCATAATGATTGCCTGGGATCGGGTGTTATTTTTGTTATGATTTCCATATATAGAATAACCCGATGCTTTACTTTGTGAGCTGCAAGTCCTTGATCAAGGTTACTGCCACGGTTATCCTCATCACGACGTATGATCGACGTACGGACATATTTTTTTAGACGGGCGTTCGGTGTGGTGTGGGCGGTATAGGAATATGGCGTTCGATGCGGAAGTAAGCAGATTATGGTAGGGTTTCAGATATGGCTGCCGAATATAAGGTCAAACAGTATTTAGCCTATTGGTTTCAGGCTGGGAAAAAATTAATTTGTCCAGAATTTCCCCAGGGCTATCCCTTGTCTCTTGTCTTTCAGGGCGATCGCTACAGCCCTGAATTTGAGGAATGTTGGGCCTATGTGCGTCGGCCAGAGTCTGGCGATTGTTATCTCCAAGGGATAACCCAGACCATTCAGGCTTTGTTGACCTCAGAATGGGAGATTGTGGGTTGCGCCCGGTGCGAAATGCCTGTGCCCATGTTGGACATAGGGGTTAACCACAATGCTTGTCCCTGTAGCGATCTGGAATTGTGGCCCAACTTTGAGCTGCCCCGTCCGCGATCGCCCGTTAACACAAAAGCCCACCTTATGGCGATTCACACGCGCCTATTGGCGGTATCCATTGCTATGGCCCAAACGAAAGAAGCTGATCGGGAATCGACACAACAGACCAATCCACCCCTGGGTCGGCCATCTCACTTACCGTCTTGCAACCATTATCTGGAAGATTGCTCCCAACCATCCTCCCGCAATCACCCATAATACCAATGAGGGACTTAGGAGCTGGCTTGAAAAAACGCTAGGAGGGGCGATCGCCCCCTCCTAGTTTGGGTTCTGGCCCACCACACAGTCCTCAACCCACCTCTCGTTAATTGGTTTTGTAGGTAGCACTATTCGACCCACTGCACTGTATCCGATTCGACCAACGTGATATAGACTACACGTCCATCAAACAAATCCATGATACCTTCCGGGAGGATTTAAGTTTAGTCAACCCATGGATGTGTAGACCACACGGATAGGATGGCTAGTGTTGCCACCCTGATTAGCACTGGCCATAGCACTAGATGTTACTGGGTCCATGCATTCACTGAACTAGAGGACGCATAAACAAAAGGAGAGTATCAGTCTCATGGCTTTTGACTTACAGCTTTGACATGCTTCAGATCTGGAGGGTGGTGTTGATGCTATTACCTCAGCGCCCAACTTTGCGGCAGTGATTGATGCCCTAGAAAACCAAGCGGCGAGTCAGGCGATCGCCTCCATCCTGATTTCATCGGGTGATAACTACCTACCCGGTCCCTTCTTTAGTGCCGCTGGGGACGAAGCCCTGCGTGATACCCTACAAAGCTTCTACCAAGACCTATTCGGCGAACCTGGACTGATCGATATCCGGGAAGGCAGCGGTCGAATTGATATCTCGATCGTGTTAGCTGGCCAGTTACAACCCATAATCAACGATGTTTTGGATAGCGATGATGATGTCTTGGGCACTGCCGACGACGTTAATAAAGTGATCCTCACCACTCACTTGCAGCAAATTGCCCTGGAGGAAGAGTTAGCATCATTACTCTCCGGCGTGGATATCATCATTGCAGGTGGTTCTGATACCTTACTGGCGGATGGTAACGATCGCCTCCGTTCCGGGGACACCGCCGCTCGCAACTATCCCATTATCGCTACAGGACAAGACTCTAATCCAGTGGCGATCGTCAGTACGGATGGTCAATATAGTTATGTGGGACGGCTAGTCATCACCTTTGACGACGATGGAGTGATTGTTCCCAGCAGTATTAAAGCGGCTGTCAGCGGAGCCTATGCCACTGAGGGGAATATTACAACCCCTGGTTTCCGAGTGCGGTCCCTCGGCATCACGGGTGAAGATGGTCGGATCTCAGATCTGATTGTGCAGGATGGGGAGATTGTTGGCGATCCCAATCGGGAGATTCGGTTAGTGACGCTAAACTTCTTGGCCGATGGTGGGGATAGCTACCCCTTCGATATTTTTGGCGACAATCGGGTAGATTTGGCCGAGGTTTTAACCGACGGGGGAGCAGCCACATCTGCCGATCCGGGCACAGAACAGGATGCCATGGCGGAGTACTTGCTGGCTAACTTTAATGCGGGGACTCCGTTTAATGCGGTTGAGACTCCAGCCAGTGAAGATCGCCGAATTCAAAACCTCGCTGTACGGGCTGACAATGTTCTGGACAGTGGGGTGGTGTTCACGGGGACTACTGGCACTGATGTTTTCAGTGGTGGTGCTGGCGATGATGATATCTCTGGTAAAGGCGGTAGCGATCGCCTGCTGGGTCAAGATGGCGATGACGTTCTGTCCGGTGGCGCGGGGGGCGATCGGCTGGTCGGTGGTGCTGGCGATGATGAACTGTCTGGTGAAGGCGGCAATGATCGCCTTGTGGGTCAGGATGGCGATGATATCCTCAATGGGGGCGGTGGCCGCGATCGCCTCTTTGGTCGGGATGGCGATGACACACTCACAGGTGGCAAAGCTAGCGATATCTACATTGGCGGCAACGGGGCCGACATCTTTGTCCTGGAAGACACCAATGGTCGTGACTTGATGCGGGACTTTGACCGAACGGAGGATCAGCTTGGCTTATCTGATGGTCTGTCATTCAATGCCTTGGAATTCATCCAGTCTGGTAACAGCGTCAGAATTGGGCTTGAAGAGGGCGGTCTTCTGGCCATTGTGCGGAACGTTAGCGTGGCAGACCTGACCAGGGACGTGTTTACCGCTGCGTAATTGACGCGGTATTCCATCATCTGAAAGGCGATCGCCCTTGCTGCCGTGGAGGTGACAGGGGCGATCGCGTTTTGGGGCGGTTCATCAACGAACCTCATCGTCATCGTAAAAGCCGCAACTTGAAATATTTACTTGATTCAAATCAGGCGATGCTGATTGACTGTGAGAAATTAATCTTTGTTTCAATATGGGCCGCAATCTAAAAGAATCAAGATAATAGGCAAGTTAGGTTCTAACCAAAAAGCCAAACTTGGCTAATACATCTTGGTAAAAATTAACCTTCTGCCTAAACTCCTCTCCTTTTCAGAAGGATTTTAGTCCGCCTCCCCTGCTTCCGTTCTAGAAAGAGAGGCTAGGGGATGAGGGTAGTTTGCACAAGGGTATGGATTTACGCCACCAAATCCTTAGGATTGGAGTAGGGAGTGATGGATGATTCAACTTAATCAGTTAAATCCTACAACGGTCCCACCCCTGTCAGGACCACTCACCGACTACCATGCCCAATATTTTGCCCATGAGTTAACCCGGCGTTATGCCTCTGACAATCTGGCGAAACTAGCTGGAACCTTTGCCAGTGCCCAGGTTGATCTGAATCCCCATCAAGTGGATGCCGCTCTTTTTGCCTTTCGATCGCCCCTATCCAAAGGGGCGTTGTTGGCCGATGAAGTGGGGTTGGGCAAAACCATTGAGGCAGGGTTGGTGATGGCTCAGAAGTGGGCGGAGCGATCGCGCCGTATTCTCGTCATCACCCCAGCAAACCTGCGAAAACAGTGGCAACAGGAACTCTCTGAAAAGTTTTTCCTACCCTGCACGATTCTGGAAACCAAGTCCTACAATGCCCAGGTGAAGGCGGGAAATGCCCATCCATTTGATGGGGGAACGTCGATTATCATTTGTTCCTATCAGTTTGCCCGTGGCAAGGAAACGGATGTGCGCGGCATCCCGTGGGATTTGGTGGTGATTGATGAAGCCCACCGTCTGCGGAATGTTTATAAGTCCGACAATGTGATTGCCAATGCGCTCAGACGGGCGTTAGCAGGGCGACACAAGCTATTGCTGACGGCAACCCCGCTGCAAAATTCTCTGTTGGAACTCTATGGCCTCGTCAGTTTTATTGATGAGCAAGCCTTTGGCGATCTCAAGAGTTTCCGCGAGCAGTTTTCTAGTGTGCGGCAAGCCCAAACTTTTGAAGTATTGAAGGCGCGGCTGGAGCCTCTGTGTCATCGCACGTTGCGGCGGCAGGTGACGGCCTATGTGCGATTTACCAAGCGCCACCCGCTGGTGGAAGAATTTACCCCAGCGGACAGCGAGGATCGGTTGTATCAACTGGTGTCGGACTATTTGCAACGGGATAATTTACAGGCGCTGCCAGCGGGACAGCGATCGCTCATTACCCTAGTTCTCCGCAAATTGTTGGCATCTTCCACGTTTGCGATCGCTGGGGCACTTACTTCCATGTCCAAGCGCCTCAAGGCCAAACTCAATCAGCAACAAGGGGGCGAATCCCTCACCGACAGCTTAGACGAGGATTACGAGGGACTGGAGGAAACCGCCGATGAGTGGGGCGAAGACGAAGACGAATCGGCCCCAACGAATGCTGAACAATCGGCATTAGCCCAGGAAATTGCCGAACTTGATGCCTTTGCTCAATTGGCCACCTCCATCAAACGCAATGCTAAGGGGATGGCGTTGCTCAAAGCGCTGAAGGTGGCGTTTAGGGAAACCATGCGGTTGGGTGGAGCGGAAAAGGCGATTATTTTTACCGAATCCTGCCGCACCCAGGATTACTTACTGCGTTTGCTGAGTGCCAGTGAGTGGAGTGAGGGCATTGTGCTGTTCAATGGCTCCAATACGGACGATCGCTCCAAGGCAATCTACACGGAGTGGGTGCAGCGATATCAGGGATCGGATCGAATTACGGGATCAAAGACAGCGGATATGCGATCGGCCCTGGTGGATTATTTTCGAGAACAGGGACGGATCATGATTGCAACGGAGGCGGCAGCGGAGGGAATTAACCTCCAGTTTTGTTCCCTGATTATCAATTATGATTTGCCCTGGAATCCCCAGCGAATTGAGCAGCGGATTGGGCGCTGCCATCGCTATGGTCAAACCCATGATGTGGTGGTGGTGAATTTCCTAAATCGCAAAAATGACGCGGATCGGCGGGTCTATCAGTTACTTTCTGAGAAGTTTCGCCTATTTGACGGGGTGTTTGGCACCAGTGACGAGGTGTTGGGGGCGATCGAGTCGGGGGTGGATTTTGAAAAGCGCATTGCCGATATTTATCAGCGGTGTCGTAAACCGGATGAGATTGGGCAGGCGTTCGATCAGTTGCAGCTCGAACTCAATCTGGAAATTAAAGAGGCGATGACGGACACCCGCCGAAAGCTGTTGGAACATTTCGACGATGAGGTGCGGGAAAAACTCAGAATTCGGGATGAAAATTCCAAGACGGTCCTCAGTTTGTTTGAACAACGCTTGATGCAGCTCACGCGCCATGAGTTGCAGGGGAAGGCCAATTTTTTAGACAGTGCCACCTTTGAACTGATGGACGGGAGCGACTTCCCCCCAGCACCGTCAATTCCCCTTGGGCGTTATGAATTGCCGCGCCGCACGGGCACGGCTTATACCTATCGTCTGGGTCATCCGTTGGCGGAGGCGATTTTGGAACGGGCCAAAACCCGGACTCTCCCACCTGCTACGCTTCAGTTTGACTATGAGGCCCATGAGGGCAAGGTGAGTATTTTGGAGCCGTTGCGGGGGCAGCGGGGGTTGCTCTCCCTAACGCTATTGGCGGTGGAGTCGTTGGAGCAGGCTGAGGAGCATCTACTATTTGCGGCGATGACCGATGGGGGTGAGCCGTTGGATCAGGAACAGGCCCAGCGGTTGTTGTCGTTGCCGGGAACGGTGGTGGCGGCGGGTATTGAACCGAGCTGTCGGGTATCGGGGGAACAACTGGCGGCCATGACCCAACAGCGGCAGCAGCAGGTCTATCAAGATATTTCGGAACGGAATGCGACGTTTTTCCAGGCGGAAACGGAGAAACTGGATGCTTGGGCGGAGGATCTGAAGGTGGTGTTGGAGCGTGATCTGAAGGATTTGGATCGGCAGATTCGGGAGGCAAAGCGATCGGCGACGGGGGCGTTATCGTTGGAGGCGAAGCTGGCGGGACAGCGGCAGGTGAAGGCATTGGAGAAGCAGCGTAACCAGAAGCGGCGTCAGTTGTTTGATGCCCAGGACGAGATTGACGAGCGGCGGGATGAGTTGATTGCCCAGCTTGAAGGCAAGTTGGAACAGAAAAGTGAGCTTCAGCGGTTATTTACCCTTCGTTGGCGCTTGGACTAGACAGCGGCAGGTAGAAATCCCCCACAATCCGCATAATAGTCAGTAAGCTCAACTCCCCAATCTAAAATCCCCAATCTAAAATCCCCAATCTAAAATCTAAAATTCATGACTCAATCGACTCAGCATCGAAAAAAAGCATTTTCTAGTTTCTCCTACAGTGAGGCGTTCAAGTATCTGGGCCTGCGGGAACTGAAGCGTTGGCGCTTGGAGGCGGACCCTGTCCCTTTGAGCGATTTTTTTCAGCAACGGCTGGCCCGGTTGCAGCGGTTCGATTTGGAAAGTTTGGAAGTATCAAAAACCTTGCTGATTGATGCCATTTGTGAGGAGGGTTTGGAGGGGTTCGATCGGCTGAAGGTGTGGAAGGGAGCTTATCTGGAAGGGGAAAGTGTTTGTGGTAATGTGGATTATTTGATTGCCGAACGACGGGCTTATTTGGAAGCTCCGTTTGCCTGTGTGATTGAGGCCAAGAAGGATAATTTTGAACAGGGAACGGCGCAGTGTTTGGTGGAAATGAAAGCTTGCCAGTGGGCGAATCTGCAAGTGGGCAATAACTTTACGGTCTATGGCATTGTCACTAATGGGGAGGGTTGGAAGTTTTACCGATTACAAGCTAACGGTGAGGTTTGGGAAACTCTGTTGTCTGGGATTGGGGAGATGGCGATTTTGTTGGGGCGGCTCCGGGGCTTTTTTCATGCCTGTGAGCGGAATTTAATGGGAGGTGGACATGGCTGAAGCAGTAGTCGGGATACAACCCAAAATTCTCGTGTGGGCCAGAGAAACGGCAGGATACTCGCTCGAAGAGGTTGCCCAAAAGTTGAAGCGAGATCCGGCTGATATTGCTGATTGGGAAACGGGCAGGTCTGCCCCCACCTATGCCCAATTGGAACGGCTGGCCTATGAATTGTATAAACGGCCTTTAGCGATTTTTTTCTTTCCTGAACCACCTCAGAAACAGGAGTTTCAACCTGATTTTCCCGCGATATCAGATGGGGAGTTGGAGAAACTATCACCCGATGTTCGCTATTTGTTGCGACTAGGCTATGCAACTTATCTTCAGCTAAAGCAGCATCATGGGGATGAAATTTTAACGCTACCCAATGCTATGAATGCTCTATCCAATTTACTAGATGAGGAGCTAGACCATGAGAACCGTTGCTAAGTCTAAATGTTCGACGAATGGGATGAAGTCAAGGGTTGGTGGGCGATGCCCACCCTACGGGGTTGGTTAATGATTTGGGATAGCTCTATTGTACGCAGTTAGTTGTATGCAGTAGTGGGATGGCTGTTCGGTGGTGTGAGTGGGTGGTGTGAGTCGGTGTATGAGTAGCAAGAAGCAAAAGCTGGAATTGACGTGGATTGGTAAGGAGCATCGGCCCAAGCTGGAGCCGCGTATTTTGCTGGAAGACCCGGACCAGTCCTACCATGCGGCCCATCGGGTGACGGAGAATGATTTGTTTGATAATCGGCTGATTTTTGGGGATAACCTGCTGGCACTGAAGGCGCTGGAAGCAGAGTTTGCTGGACAAATCAAGTGTGTATTTATTGACCCGCCCTACAATACGGGCAGCGCCTTTACCCATTATGACGATGGTTTGGAGCATTCGATTTGGCTGTCAATGATGCGCGATCGGTTGGAGATTATTCGTAAGTTGTTGTCAGAGGATGGCTCACTTTGGATAACCATTGATGATAATGAAGCCCATTATTTAAAAGTATTGTGTGATGAGATTTTTGGAAGACAAAACTTTGTTGCAAATGTTGTATGGCAAAAAAAATATGCCGTTGCAAATGATCATAAAACAATTGCACCCATGCATGATCACATTCTGGTTTTTAGAAAATCAGAAAACTGGCAGCGCAATCTTCTACCTCGAAGTGCAAAAAAAGATCGCCAATATCGCTATGAAGATGAGCAGGGAATCTTTCGTCCAGATAATTACACATGTAATAAAAGTGCTGAAGAACGTCCTAATCTTTATTATCCAATTATTCAACCCAATACAGGAAAGGAAATTTGGCCAAGTAAAACTCGTGTCTGGGCATATTCTCCAGAAAAACATAAGGAACACATTCAAGAAGACTTGCTTTACTGGGGTAAAGATGGCCTTTCTAAGACACCCTCATTTAAACGTTACAAGCACAAGTTAAAAAATCAAGGAATTGTTCCCCAAACCTTTTGGAGTCATGAATATGCAGGTCATACTGATGCCGCTAGAAAAGAAGTCCGGGAATTATTGCAGTCTTCTTCTCTATCTGATGACTTTATTACTCCTAAGCCAGAAAAATTAATTCAACGAGTTCTTGAAGTTGCTACTAACCCTGGCGATCGCATCCTCGATTCCTTCGCAGGGTCCGGCACCACAGGCGCAGTCGCCCACAAAATGGGTCGTCGCTGGATTATGGTCGAACTCGGCGATCACTGCCACACCCACATCATCCCCCGCCTGCAAAAAGTGATCGATGGCGAAGACCAGGGCGGCATCACCCAAGCGGTCAACTGGCAGGGCGGCGGCGGTTTTCGCTATTACAAACTGGCTCCCTCCTTGCTAAAGCAAGACAAATGGGGCAACTGGGTGATCAACCCAGACTACAACGCCGAAATGCTGACGGAAGCCTTGTGCAAGCTGGAAGGCTTCACCTACGCACCCTCCGATACCTTCTACTGGCAACAGGGCTACTCCACCGAACGGGATTTCATCTACGTCACCACCCAAAACCTCAGCCACGAACAACTGGCCCAACTCGCCGACGATGTGGGCACAGAGCGATCCTTGCTGGTCCTCTGCATGGCCTTTCGCGGCAACCCCGACTTCCCCAACCTCACCATCAAAAAGATTCCCAAACACGTTTTGCAACGGTGCGAATGGGACCACGATGACTATAGCCTCAAAGTAGAGAATCTACCCCAAGCCCCGGCCCCCGACCCTCAACCCAGCCAAATGGAGCTAAACCTATGACCCAAAAGTAGGGTGGGCATCGCCCACCATTCGCATCCGTTGGAAAGGGACAAAAAAAATAAATTATTTACAACCCAATACAGGAGGCGATCGCCAAATGGATAAAATCCAGCACTACCGACAACTAATCCGCGATCTTTTGACAGAGGAGGCTACTCCTTACAATCATTCTGAAGACGTAGATACAACGCTCATTTTTGACACCGAAAACGATCATTATCAACTGGCCTATATTGGCTGGGAAGACCAGCGGCGTATTTTCGGGATTCTGCTTCACTTTGATATTAAAGATGGCAAGATTTGGATTCAATATAACGGCACTGAATTGCACATTGCCCAAATTCTCACCGAAAGGGGTGTGCCGAAAACCGATATTGTGATTGGCTTTCATTCTCCCTTCAAACGACAATTTAATGGATATGCGATCGCCTGAAAAATAATGCGTAATGCCTCAATATAGTGATGAGTAATGCTTCCGTAATAATGAATGATATTTTCAAATCAACCTCAGATTACTCCTATCAGCGCATCCGAGAGATTGTGACAACAGCTCAGATGGGTGTTGCCCGTACCGTCAATACGGCCCAGGTGGTTTCCAACTGGTTAATTGGCCGAGAAATTGTTGATGCTGAGCAACACGGTCAACAACGGGCCGAATATGGTGAGCAGCAGTTAAAAAAGCTGGCGCAACAACTTAAACAAGACTTTGGAGCAGGTTATTCCTACACCAATCTCAAGTTGATGAGACAGTTCTATTTGAGCTTTCCCGATCTGCTTAGTATGCCAGAAACAGACGCAACAGCAATCGGTCACGCACTGCGTGACCAATCTTTATCCAGCTCCCAAATTACTGATTTAAGCCGCCCCAACCCCACTTGGCAGCCAGGACAGTTACATCCCAATTTGTCCTGGACCCACTACCGCACCCTGATGAAAGTCGATCGCCCAGAACCTCGTGCTTTTTATGAAATTGAAGCGTTAAAAAATCACTGGTCTGCCCGTGAACTAGAGCGCCAAATCAATAGCCTCCTCTTTGAACGGCTGGCGAAAAGTAAAGATCAGGCAGGGTTAATGGAATTGGCTACCCAGGGGCAAACGATCCAACAACCCACCGATGTCTTCAAAGATCCGGTAGTTATTGAGTTTTTGGGTCTCCCAGAGTCCCCCCGCTTGACTGAATCAGAACTAGAAGCAGCCCTAATTACCAATTTACAAAGCTTTTTACTGGAGATGGGCCGAGGGTTTGCTTTTGTCGATCGTCAACGTCGAATCACCTTAGATGGTGATCATTTCTACATTGACTTAGTGTTCTATCACACTATCCTCAAGTGCTACATCTTAATTGATTTGAAGGTAGGCAAACTCACCCATAGTGATCTGGGGCAACTCCAGTTTTATGTCAATTATTACGATCAAGAGTGCTGTGCCAAAGACGACAATCCAACCCTTGGTCTAATTCTTTGTACTGACAAAAACGATGCAGTCGTGAAATATACTCTGGGACAAAATCAACACAATACTATCTTTGCCAGTCGCTATAAGCTGCATCTTCCAACCGAAGCCGAACTTCAAGCAGAAATTCGCCGCGAAATGTCCCAACTCCAGTCCAATTTCCCCGAATGAGGTTAACACTCATGAATCGCCATGTTAACGCTATTGCCGGACGATTGAGCCTACGTCAACCCCAACGTGACTCCCTGGAAATACTCGATCGTATCTGTGAAATAATGCCCCCCAAACAAGGTCACGATCAAGATTCCATTCTAGCCACCATCAACAGCGAATATCCCACCGTCACCAACTTTGAACGAGACTTTCCTTCTCTTTGCTTTGCCTTAGCAACAGGTGTGGGGAAAACTCGCTTAATGGGCGCATTTATCACCTATCTCCATCTGGCTCATGGTATCAAAAACTTCTTCGTTTTAGCCCCGAATCTAACCATCTATAACAAGCTAATTACGGATTTTACTCCCAACACATCAAAATATGTCTTCAAAGGCATTTCCGAATTTGCCACCGATGCCCCTGAAATCATTACTGGGGATAACTATGAAATGAGAGCACGGACATTATTTGATGAACTGATCCGCTGCAAAATTAATATTTTTAATATTTCCAAAATTAACTCTGAAGTTCGGGGTGGTAAAAGTCCTCGGATTAAACGACTATCGGAATATATCGGGGAAAGCTATTTTGAATTCTTAGCGAATCTGGATGATTTGGTCATCCTCATGGACGAGTCGCACCGCTATCGCGCCTCAGCCGGAGTTCGCGCCATTAACGAACTCAAACCCATCCTAGGGTTAGAGCTAACTGCTACTCCTTTTGTAGAAACTAGCAAAGGCGGTATCCAATTCCAGAATGTGATTTACGACTATCCCCTAGGACGGGCGATTCAAGATGGCTTTGTCAAAGATCCCGCTGTGGTCACACGCAAAGACTTTAATCCTGCCGGAATGTCCCCCGCAGAAATCGAACAACTGAAGCTAGAAGACAGCATCCGCCTGCACGAAAGCATCAAGACGGAACTGATTACCTATGCCCGTGAAACCGATCAGCCCATCGTCAAACCCTTTGTGCTGGTGATTGCCCGTGACACCACCCACGCCGCCCAGCTTCTGTCCCTGATTGAGTCTGAAGAATTTTTCAAAGGCAACTATGCTGGCAAAGTCATCCAAGTGGATTCCAGCACCACAGGCAAAAAAGAGGACGAAATGATTGATCGGTTGCTCAGAGTGGAAAGCACCGAGGAACCCACCGAAATTGTCATCCATGTCAATATGCTGAAGGAAGGCTGGGATGTGACCAATCTCTACACAATAGTCCCTCTCAGAGCCGCCAATGCCCGAATTTTAATTGAGCAATCCATTGGTCGAGGCTTACGTTTACCCTACGGCAAACGGACTGGAACCCCAGTGGTCGATCGCCTCAATATCATTGCCCACGATAAGTTTCAGGAAATTGTCGATGAAGCCAACCGTGCAGATTCGGTGATCCAACTCAAGCAAGTGATTCTGGAAGCTGATGATCTCGACACTCCAAAAATCAGCGTTCCGGCGAAATCCAACCTGGCGAATTTATTAGGACAGCAATCTACTGCTCCTGACCTTCCGGACACGGTGGCAAAAAACACGGCAGCAACAACCTCTACCCATGAACAAACATCACCCGCTTTTGAAACACCCGCAGAACAAAAATTGGCTCAGATTACCTATGAGGTGATTCAAGAATTGGAGCGTCAACCTGAACTGGTACCCACCACCGCCCATCTGCAATCCACTACCGTTCAGGCACTGGTCAAAGAGAAAGTCCAAGCGAAATATCAACCTGAACAACTGGCACTTGACGGGGTGATTCAACAGCCCGATATAGATGCAGTAATCGCTAAAACAACGGACTTGGTGCTGGAAAATACCATTGATATTCCCCGCATTATTGTAGTGCCCCAAGGGGAAGTGAAAACCGGATTTCATGCCTTTAGCTTAGACTTTGAGGGGCTAAATTTTCAAACTCCATCTGATGAACTCGTCCAGAAAAGTTTATCCTCTGGGGATTGGCGAATTTTGGGTGTGGGTCAGGGTGGAATTTATGAGGATCGCCTGGAGAATTATATCGTGGGTGGTCTGATTGATTTTGATGACATTGCCTATGATGACCACGCTGACTTGCTCTATGATCTTGCCACTCAAGTTGTCATCCATTTTCAAGAATTATCGCGTACCGAGGAAGAAATGCACAAGATTTTTCGGGTGCATCAGCGGGACATTGCCCGATTTATCCATGCCCAAATGCAACAGCATTTTTGGGAAGAGGCTGTGGGCTATGAAGTCAAGATTAATCAAGGATTTACTACTCTCAAGGCGAGTGCCTACACCGCAATCAATCAGACTCCCTTGAATTATCGCCATGCGCCAGAGGACAAAAGCAATATGCGGAAATATCTCTTTGGTGGCTTTGCAAGGTGCCTGTATCCGGTGCAAAAATTTGACACGAATAGCGAACGATTGCTAGCCATTATTCTGGAACGTGAGTCGCTTAAATGGTTCCGTCCGGTTCTCGGTCAGTTTCAAATCCGTTATCGCTGGAATGGAGAACATCCGGAATATCAACCGGATTTTGTGGCCGAAACCGACGATACTATTTATATGCTAGAGGTGAAGATGAATAGCCAAATGAACGACCCACAAGTGTTAGCCAAACGAGATGCGGCGGTGCAGTGGTGCCTCAATGCGTCCGATTATACGCAACAGCATGGCGGTAAGCCCTGGCGCTATGGGCTGATTCCCCATGACGCGATCGCCGAAAATATGACATTACCAGGGCTAGCCGTCCATAGCCCATAGGGAATCGAATCTCTCCCCGCTACGGTGCGATCGCTCCCCTCTAATTCTGAGAAGAGTAATCCAAGCGGAAGATTGTCCTCGTCATCAAATCTTGGGAATCTTAATGGTTGATTCCGCTAGCAATGGCAGAAAAGCCTCTACAATGGTTGCGATCTACAGGTGTTGGCGAGTATACCATTGACCAACACTCTCCTGTCGATTTTGTCCATGCATCTCGTAGTGTTTGAGCAACTTCTATGCCACGTCGTGACGATCTCAAGAAAATCTTATTAGTTGGGTCCGGTCCCATTGTGATTGGTCAAGCCTGTGAGTTTGACTATTCCGGCACCCAAGCCTGTAAAGCCTTGCGGGATGAAGGTTACGAGGTGGTCTTGGTTAACTCCAACCCTGCCACCATTATGACGGACCCGGAAACGGCGGATCGGACCTACATTGAGCCGTTGACTCCGGAGATGGTGGAGAAGGTGATTGAACGGGAAAAGCCGGATGCCCTGTTACCAACGATGGGAGGACAAACAGCCCTCAACATTGCGGTATCCCTGGCGAAAAGCGGGGTGTTGGACAAGCATAATGTGGAGCTGATTGGAGCGAAGTTGCCCGCGATCGAGATGGCGGAGGATCGCAAGCTCTTCAAAGAGGCGATGGAACGGATTGGCGTAGGGGTGTGTCCCTCTGGGTTGGCGGAAACGATGGAGGAGTCGATGGCGATCGCCGCCCAAATTGGCACCTATCCCTTGATTATTCGTCCGGCCTTTACCTTGGGTGGCTCTGGGGGGGGGATTGCCTACAACCAGGAAGAATTTGAAACCATTTGCCGTTCTGGTTTGGATGCTAGCCCTGTATCCCAGATTTTGGTGGAGCAATCCCTGCTGGGCTGGAAAGAGTACGAGCTAGAAGTGATGCGGGATTTGGCGGATAACGTGGTGATTATCTGCTCCATTGAAAATATTGACCCAATGGGGATTCACACCGGGGACTCCATCACCGTCGCTCCGGCCAAAACCTTGACCGATAAGGAGTACCAACGGTTGCGGGATGCCTCCATTAAGATTATCCGTGAGATTGGCGTGGAAACGGGGGGATCGAACATTCAGTTTGCGGTCAATCCCAACACAGGCGAAGTAATTGTGATTGAGATGAACCCCCGCGTCTCCCGCAGTTCCGCCCTGGCCTCTAAGGCGACCGGATTTCCCATTGCCAAATTTGCGGCTAAGTTAGCGGTGGGTTACACCCTGGATGAAATTTCCAACGATATTACTAAGAAAACTCCGGCCAGCTTTGAACCCACCATCGACTATGTGGTGACGAAGATTCCTCGGTTTGCCTTCGAGAAATTCCCTGGTACCACTCCGGTGTTGACGACGCAGATGAAGTCGGTGGGGGAAGCGATGGCGATGGGGCGCACGTTTCAGGAGTCGTTCCAAAAGGCGTTGCGATCCCTTGAAATTGGTCGGGCCGGATGGGGCTGTGATATCGACGAAAAATTGCCCCAGCTTTCCACGATTCGCGCCGAATTGCGGACTCCCAACCCTAACCGGATTTTTGCCGTGCGCCATGCCTTTCTCATGGGCATGACTGTGGAAGAGGTATTTGAACTCACTTCCATTGATCCCTGGTTTTTGGACAAGTTCCAAGAGTTGCTCGACACTGAGAAATTGCTGAAGCGCACGCCGCTGATGGAGATGACCCGCGATCAACTCTATGCCGTGAAACAACAGGGATTTAGCGATCGCCAAATCGCCTACGCCACCAAAACCAGTGAGCTAGAGGTCCGCAGCTACCGCAAATCCCTCAATATTATCCCGGTTTACAAAACCGTGGACACCTGTGCTGCCGAATTTGAAGCCCTCACCCCCTACTACTACTCCACCTACGAATCGGAAGTGGAAACTTTAGCGGGAGCGGAAGCCGAGCGGGTGGCCGTTGTGGAAACAGAAGTGTTACCCTCCGATCGCCGCAAGGTAATGATTCTCGGTGGTGGTCCCAATCGCATCGGCCAAGGCATCGAGTTTGACTATTGCTGTTGTCACGCTTCCTTTGCCCTCCAGGACGACGACTTTGAGACCATCATGGTCAACTCCAACCCGGAAACGGTTTCCACGGATTATGACACCAGCGATCGCCTCTACTTTGAACCCCTCACTCAAGAGGACGTCCTGAATATCATCGAAGCGGAACACCCCGAAGGTGTGATTATCCAATTCGGCGGTCAAACCCCCCTGAAACTCGCCGTTCCCCTGCAAGCCTACCTCGACTCCCTCCCCATCACCCCCACCCCCACCCACCCACCCACTAAAATCTGGGGCACCTCCCCCGACTCCATCGATGCCGCCGAAGACCGGGAACGGTTTGAGAAAATTCTCCATGAATTAGACATCAAACAACCCCCCAACGGCATTGCCCGGAGTTATGAGGAGTCGCTGGCGATCGCCCAACAAATCAGCTATCCCGTGGTAGTGCGGCCCAGTTACGTCCTTGGGGGTCGGGCCATGGAAATCGTCTATTCCGATGCCGACTTAGAACGATACATGACCTACGCCGTGCAAGTGGAGCCGGATCATCCGATTTTGATTGACAAGTTTCTGGCCAATGCGGTGGAAGTGGATGTGGATGCGATCGCCGACCAGTCCGGCAACGTCGTCATCGGCGGTATCATGGAGCACATTGAACAAGCCGGGATTCACTCCGGTGACTCCGCCTGCGCCATCCCCACCACCACCCTAACGGATGCCGCCCTTACCACCATCCGCTCCTGGACCGTCAAACTGGCCAAAGCCTTGAACGTCATCGGGTTGATGAATATCCAGTTTGCCGTCCAAGGCAACGAGGTCTACATCCTGGAAGCCAACCCCCGCGCCTCCCGTACCGTCCCCTTCATCTCCAAAGCCATCGGTATTCCCCTAGCGAAAATGGCGGTGCGGGTGATGTCCGGCAAGTCCCTGGCCGACCTCAACTTCACTGAAGAAGTGATTCCCTCTCACATTTCCGTCAAAGAAGCGGTGTTGCCCTTCGAGAAATTTGCCGGAACCGACACAATTTTGGGGCCAGAAATGCGCTCCACTGGGGAAGTGATGGGCATCGACACTGACTTTGGTAAGGCATTTGCGAAAGCGGCGATCGCTGCCTCCCAAAAACTGCCCCTCATCGGCACTGTCTTCATCTCCATGAACAACCGCGACAAACAAGCCGTAGTTCCCGTCGCCAAAGCGTTTACCGAATTGGGCTTCACCATCGTCGCCACCGCCGGAACCCGCAACGTCCTGAAAGCCAACGGCATCGAAGCTGACTTGGTGCTGAAGGTCTATGAAGGCCGACCCAACATTGTGGACGCGATGAAAAATCAGCAGATTCAACTGGTGATCAACACCCCCATTGGTGAAAAAGCGCAAGAGGACGATCGCCTCATCCGTCGCACTGCTCTGTCCTACAAGATCCCGATTGTTACCACGATCGCGGGAGCGAAGGCGACGGTGGATGCCATTCGAGCGCTCCAGGCTGGTCCGCTGGAGGTGAAGTCGATTCAGGAATACGTGGGATAGTGGCTGAGATACCTGAGAAACCGGGGTTCCTGGGTATCTGTTTAGCGTCAACATTAGTCACACCCCCCCGACCCCTCTCAAGCGGGGAGGTAACAGTTGATGGACAACTTATACTAGAGTCCATTCCCCTCCAAGGAGGGGCTAGGGGTGGGTCTTTCGGCTCCGCTAAACAGGTATGTTCTTGGAGAACCTCGGTTTCTGGGGCGATCGCATTCCAAACTGGAGTTTTGACCCAATGAAGCCGAACGTTGAAACGATGACCAAAGCGGAACTCAGAGCGTATGTCTTAGACCATCGAGACGATGACGAAGCCCTACGAGCGTTGATGAGTTGCCAATTGGCAAGGGAAATAATAAAAAGGAAGCTAAAAAGCAAGCTGCAATTAATGCGTTAAATAAGCTATCTCAAGGGGAAAAAAATAATATTTCTTAGCCGTTTACCAGCCTAAGTACTGATTAAAGCTACTCTTGCTATCCCTCAACTTCTGTGAGAATGGAGATCAAGTTAGCGGAGAGAGGGAATTGGGTAATTGATAAGGAGCGATCGCGTTGTAGTTGAGTCAAGGGAGAGTGGCGCGATCGCTGTTGATGGATGAAGGGGGCGATCGTTGTTGAGTCAAGGGAGAAGGAGCGATCGCGTTTGGCCAATGAAGGGGGCGATCGCTTTGGGGGAATGGGAAAGGGCGATCGCTTTGGGTAACTGAAAGGGGGCGATCGCGCCGTAGTTGAGTCAGGGGGAAAGGGATCGCCCTTTACCATCCTTCACTCAATCGATCGCCCCTCACTCCCACATAACGCGATGGCGCAACGCCACTCCCAAGGAGTATCGTCTTCCTCCCTGGGTCAGCGATCGCTCCCACCCTCAATAGAAAGCCATGATGATGGATGGTCGCCACTTTCATGGGTATCTGCGTCTACAAGCTCAATCCGTAGACGCTTGCCCAGTGCTGTAGCAGCACGGTCCATCGTTTTGAGCGTAACCGCAACATTATCGGGGTCGAGCAATCGATCGAGTGATGAACAGCTTGTGTTCATGGCATCTGCCATCGAAGCCTTACTGAAGCCCTGGATTTCCATAGCCTGAGAAATCTGCCAAGCTAAAACACGTTTCAGAGCAATTGTGCTGACTTCAGCTAAAATTCCCTCTTCTTCCAAAAAATCATCGAAAGAAGAACCGACATGAGTGGTATCAGTCATTTTCTTATGTCCAGATTATTCTTACGCTTTAGTGCTAAATCAATATCTTGTTTGGGCGTTTTTTGGGTTTTCTTAATGAATTCATGCAACAACACCATGTTTTCCTGATAGATACAAAAGAGAATGCGGGCAATGATCCCATCCGGCAGACTAGATCGGACTTCATATAAACCCTTTCCCATAGAGCAACAGGTTGGCATCCCTATCGGCCAGCCATACTCGACCGTCTTGATGTCAGCACCAATTATCTTGCGATGTTCTGACGCCAACTGCTTCAGCCATTCACGTACAGGCTCATTACCTGCTTCAGCTTTGTAAAACTTTGCAGGTATGCGTTTATCTTCCATAACCCTAATGTACCAAAAAAGGGGCGTTGCCACGCTTTCAGCAAACGTAGCGCGGTTGAGTTAGGAAGGAAGGGCGATCGCTGTTGATGGATGAAGGGGGCGATCGTTGTTGAGTCAGGGAGAAGGAGCGATCGCGTTTGGTCAATGAAGGGGGCGATCGCTTTGGGGAAATGGGAAAGGGCGATCGCTAAACTCAACCTCAAAGGTGGTTCCCTCTGCCAGAGTCTCTACCACCGTGCCAACCTGGCCCCACGCTCCTCCAATCCCAATGCTTTACTCCGCTCCCGCTGCCGCCAATGGTTTATTGTCCACCGATCGCTGACCCTCCGGCAATTCCGTATAACGGGCAACAATTTCCCGGAAGCGATCGCCACTCATGGTTTCCTCTTCCACCAACAAATCCGCCAGCGTATCAATCAACGGACGGTTTTCCCGGATCAATTGACGGGCTTGTTCATAACAGCGTAGGGCGATCGCCCGAATTTGGTGATCAATCTTAGTTGCCATGTCTTCGGAATACTCCGGTGGCTGGTTGACCAAATCCTGACCCAGAAAGACCTCATTACCCATGCTTTCCAACGCCATCTGCCCCAATTCCGACATGCCAAACATCGTCACCATCCGACGGGCGCATTGGGCCACCTGTTTGATATCGTTGGAGGCTCCCCCGGTCACTTCATCCGCCCCAAAAATTTCCGCTTCCGCCGCCCGTCCCCCCAGGGCAACGGTAATGGAATCCAACAATTCTGCCCGACTTTGCAACCCATCATCATTGTCGCGGGGCAGCCACTTGGTAAAGCCGCCCATGCCCCCCGACCG
>JAYKIC010000307.1:0-5718 GCA_035284985.1 Leptolyngbyaceae cyanobacterium | reverse complement strand
TCGTCTTGGGGCAAACCGTTTTAGCACTGACCCCGGAACGCATTCAGACCTATGGCATCAAGGGGATGGTGCTGGATGTTGATGAAACCATTGTGCCGTTTCGCCAAGCAAAAACGTCTGCGGACTTAAATCAGTGGTTTGCAGAGATTAAAAGTGTCGTGTCCCTTTGGTTGGTGAGCAATAATACCAGCGAGCGACGGATTGAGGCGATCGCCGCCTCCCTCGATGTCCCCTATGTGGCCAAGGCGGCTAAACCCTCCCGGCGCAAACTGCGTCAAGTATTGACCCAAATGGATCTGCCTCCCCATGAAGTTGCCATGGTGGGCGATCGCCTATTTACAGACATCGTAGCGGGCAATCGTTTAGGCATGTTTACCATTTGGGTCGAACCGATTGAAGCCATGGCCCAGCGATCGCCCAAAGAACTGCTACGGAACAGCGAAATTTGGTTAGCCCAGCAGCTAGGGGCTGTCCTCCATTCTCCGCAATGATTTGAAACATCTGTGCAACATATCCTCACAGATGTTTGGAAGTATCCATATTTTGAAATATAAAGAAAACATTTAAAATCGGCCACTTCCAGCGAAGAGTTGGCAAACTATTATTAATTACATGGGGTCAGCTTATATTAGACCCTAGGCGATAAACCCGGTTGAATATAAATTGATAAGGCGTTGAATTCCATATATAGGAGTTCAGCGCCTTATCACATGTTGGCCATTAGGCATTGAGGTTGGCTCTAGCAAGAGATTACCATCGGAAACTTTTTCCCATCGCGCCCACGCTTGCCGCTAGAATCCATTGATGCCGTACTCATCCAGCGATATTCATTAGGGAGATCCCATGGCTCAGATTATTGTTGTCAAAATTGGCACATCCAGTCTTACCCAACCCAACACAGGGCATTTGGCCCTCTCCACCATTGCGACCCTCGTAGAAGTTTTGTGTGATTTGCGGCAGCAAGGGTATTGCATTATTCTGGTGTCTTCTGGTGCGGTAGGAGTCGGTTCGGCCCGGTTGGGGTTATTGGAACGGCCTAAGACGATCGCCGTGAAACAGGCCGTAGCGGCGGTGGGGCAAGGCCGTTTGATGCGGGTGTACGACGACTTATTCTCCACTCTGCAACAACCCATTGCCCAAGTCCTATTGACTCGGGAAGACTTGGTGCAGCGCAGCCGTTACGTGAATGCCTTTCGGACTTTTAAGCAATTGATGAAGTTGGGAGTGGTGGCCATTGTCAACGAAAATGACACAGTGGCCGTGGACGAGTTGAAGTTTGGCGATAATGACACCCTATCGGCGTTGGTGGCCAGTTTGGTTGGGGCGGATTGGCTCTTTTTACTAACCGATGTGGATCGCCTCTATTCTGCTGATCCCCGGCTCGATCCCCACGCCCAGCCCATTGAACGAGTGGATCGCTTGGAGCAATTGGGGGAAATGGGAATTGAAGTGGGCGATCGCGGTTCAGCCTGGGGCACCGGAGGCATGGTCACAAAAATGGCAGCAGCCCGCATTGCCACCAAGGCAGGGGTTTGTATGGTAATTACCGATGGGCAGGCCCCCCAGAATATCCCTAAAATTCTTCAGGGCGAACCCCTCGGAACCCGATTTAGTCCCCAGGCCCAACCCTCCAACGCCCGCAAGCGATGGATTGCCCATGGTTTGATTCCATCCGGTAAACTTTACCTAGACCCAGGGGCCGTAGAAGCCATTCAGCATGGTGGCAAATCCCTACTGGCCGCAGGAATCATTGAAGTTGAAGGAGAATTTCAGCCCCACGATGCCGTGGAATTGTGTGATAACGCTGGCGTTGAAATTGCCAAGGGAATTGTGAATTACAGCAATACTGAATTGCGAAAAATTCAAGGTAAAAAAACCAATCAAATTGCTCAAATCCTTGGCTACGAGGGGGCTGATACGGTTATCCATCGAGATAACCTGGTTTTGAGTTCCTGATAATTAGTCATAAACCGTAATCACGTTTTGAATCCCTGATAATTGGTTATAAACCGTAACCATAGTTCTAGAGAAAATTTTAAGAATACCGAAAAATGACTTAACTCTTGGTCTACTAGATTACATGACAATTCTGGTGGTTGCTTGCCTGACTTTGACGGTCTGTATCGGGTAACAGCCATACAGCGTGACTAGCTAGATGTATTACCAGGAGAATTATGGCAAACCCTAAGCGCATTGGTATTCTCACGAGTGGTGGTGATTGTGCGGGCCTGAATGCGGTGATTCGTGCGGTTGTGCGACGAGCCACCAATAGCTACGGCTGGGAGGTATTAGGGATTTATCGGGCTACCCAAGGGTTGATGAATCACCCTCCTGAGTTTCTGTCTCTCGATATCAAAAGTGTGGATTCGATTTTGACGGCGGGTGGCACGATTTTAGGGACAACGAATAAGGGTGATCCTTTTGCCTATCCCATGCCAGATGGCTCTATTGTGGATCGCTCAGCGGATATTGCAGAGGGATATCGTCGGTTGGGTTTAGATGCCATCGTTGGCATTGGTGGTGATGGCAGTTTGTATATTCTCCGGCAATTAGCTCAGAAAGGGGGAATGAATTTGGTTGGCATTCCCAAAACCATTGATAATGATTTGGGCAGCACGGAACGGTCTGTTGGGTTTGACACCGCTGTGAATACGGCGACAGAGGCGTTAGACCGTCTGCACTTTACCGCCGCCAGCCACAGTCGGGTGATGATTTTGGAAGTGATGGGACGGGATGCGGGTCATATTGCCATTAGTGCGGGTATTGCGGGGGGTGCCCATGTGATTTTAATCCCTGAGATTCCCTATTCCTTAGCTAGTGTGTGCAGCAAGATTCGGGAACGGCAAGAACGGGGGCAGAATTTTACAATCATTATCGTGGCTGAAGCGGTCAAAAATGAGAACGGTGAGACGATTACCTATACGGATACTCTAGGCCAAAAGCGTTTGGGTGGGGTGGGTCATTATTTGGCAGATGCCATCAGTCGATGTAGCGGGGCAGAAACGCGGGTGACGACCCTGGGCCATGTGCAGCGAGGGGGGACACCATCCCCGTTAGATCGGCTACTGGCCAGTGCTTTTGGGGTGGCCGCTGTGGATTTGATAGCGGACGGTAAGTTTGACCGCATGGTGGCTTGGCAAAACCGTCAAATTGTAGATGTGCCGATTTCGGAGGCGATCGATTGTTATAGTACGGTTGACCCAGATGGCGCATTGGTTAGAACGGCACGGGGTTTGGGGATTTGTCTGGGGTCGTAGCTCTTTTTTTATTTTGCAGTGCCCTATACGATTGTGACCACGCTATGCAAGGATAAATAAACGATGAGTCTTATGCTGGATTTATCGCTTGTTTGAGTCTGTTAGTGTATTCAGTCAAAATAGAAATACTGTTATGAAAGTGGGCGATCGCGTTCGAGTGAAAGAGTCGGTAGTGGTATACCATCACCCGGAGAACCGGAACCAGCCTTACGACATTAAGGGGATGGAAGGTGAAATTATCAGTTTTGCTGACCAGTGGGAAGGCAAGGAAATTAGTGCCAACTTTCCGGTGAAGGTGAGGTTTGGTAAGAAGTTTATGACTCATCTCCGACACGATGAAGTCGAGGCGATTGTTTCTTAAGGGTTGTCCTAGAAGCTGATCACGCGATCGATGAGGAACCTTGATCTCTGGCGAGAGGTCAGGGTTCTTTTGTTGAAGCATTTTAAGTAGTCCGATGCCATCGCCTTAATCCGTGTGGTTGGATAGAAATGTTGGCGAAAAAACCGAAGCTTTCTAATTTGGGCGAGGTCAATCCCAACTGATGGGGCTACACTGAAAAGAAGGATTGGTTATCGTCCCTTGGGGGATAGCGTTCAATCTGTCCACTGATTCGGGCCTACTGATTTAGGTCTACTGATTCTGAGTCTACTGATTCTGAGTCTACAATACCCAGATTAATGATCCACACTTGACTTATACCAATTCAATGGGAAGATGCCGATAACGAGTCTTGACTGACTAGAGGATTCAGTTCCTTGTTATATGCAGCTTTATTCCAAATTGGTATTCAGTCCATACGGTTGTTTTTGACTTAATCCATGTCATTGAAGTTGATGTCAATTTTTAGTCCCTTTCCCGTGTCTCCGTTGCTGAAATCTCGCTGGTCTCACTTGTCGCATGGCAAGACGTTGAACCGGATGTCGAATGGTGGGATGTCGGCTCATAATAGGCTGTTACATAATAGGATGGCGATCGCTGGCCTTGTTACCGCTGTTGGATTAGCCCTGCAAACCGTCGTGCTGGCTGCTCCGGCGATCGCCCAACTGTCGAGTGAAACGGAAGAAGAGTTTACCTATAGCAACCTAATTGAGGCGATTGAAAATCGGGAAGTCTCTAGCTTGACCATTGATCCCTATCGTAGTATTGCCATCGTTGAATTTAAGGAGACCCAGGGCAGTGAGCAAGGGGTGGCTGAGGGGGAGAGTGGCGATCGCCAGGAAGTGGTGAATCTGTTACAAGGGCGCAACGATATTCTCAACGACATTGCCCTCGAAAATGATGTTGTGGTAGAAATCCAATCATCCGAGTCCTTGACCGATGCCATGCGGTTGTTATTCAACCTCCTGCTGGCCTTGATTTTGTTTGGGGGACTAATTTTGCTATTGCGCCGCTCGGCCCAGGCTTCGGGCCAAGCCCTCAACTTTGGCAAATCCAAGGCTCGCTTTCAAATGGACGCGAAGACAGGAGTCACCTTTGAGGATGTGGCAGGGATTGATGAGGCTAAGGAAGAACTGCAAGAAGTGGTTGGCTTTTTGAAACAGCCGGAAAAGTTTACGGCCATTGGCGCTCGAATTCCCAATGGGGTGTTGCTGGTGGGACAACCGGGCACGGGTAAAACATTGCTGGCGAAGGCGATCGCGGGCGAGGCGGGAGTACCTTTCTTTAGTATTTCCGGATCGGAATTTGTGGAAATGTTTGTGGGAGTAGGGGCATCCCGAGTCCGTGACTTGTTCCGCAAGGCTAAGGAAAGTGCCCCTTGCATTATTTTCATTGATGAAATTGATTCCGTCGGTCGCAAACGGGGGGCTGGTATTGGGGGCGGCAACGATGAGCGGGAGCAGACCCTTAACCAGGTGCTCACCGAGATGGATGGGTTTGAGAACAATACGGGAATTATTATCCTCGCGGCGACCAACCGTCCTGATGTCTTAGATCCAGCCTTGCTCCGTCCGGGTCGCTTTGATCGGCAGGTGACAGTGGACTTACCGGGCTTCAAGGGGCGACTCGGTATTTTGGAGGTTCATGCCCGGAATAAGAAAGTGTCCCCGGATGTCTCGTTGGAGGCGGTGGCCCAACGGACTCCTGGTTTATCGGGGGCGGATTTAGCCAATGTTCTCAATGAAGCGGCCATTTTAACTGCCCGTCGCCGTAAAGATGAAATTACGCCGACGGAGATCGATGATGCAATCGACCGGGTGACGGTGGGCTTAACCCTGACACCGCTGATGGACAGCAAGAAAAAGCGGTTAATTGCTTACCACGAACTGGGTCATGCGATCGCCCTCACCCTGCTGAACCATACCCAGCCTGTGGATAAGGTGACGATTATCCCTCGGTCGGGGGGCATGGGCGGCTTTACCAAGTGGCTGCCCCGCGACAATGATGATGGGTTGCAAAGTCGGGCAGAATTGTTGGATTCCATTACCGTTGCCCTGGGGGGACGGGCGGCGGAAGCGGAAA
>JAYKIC010000306.1:0-2662 GCA_035284985.1 Leptolyngbyaceae cyanobacterium | reverse complement strand
ACCCCAACCCCTCTCCCAGAGCGGGAGAGGGGCTTTCGACCCAAGAACCTGGTTTGAAGTCCCTTCTCCCCTTGTGGGAGAAGGGATTTAGGGATGAGGGGAAAAGTTTTGTCAGTCAATCAGGTGGCTGATACCACTTTGGCCTATGATTTGGATGCGAAACGTCAGCTTTATGCCCAAGCAGGAATTCCTGAATACTGGGTAATTGATATAACGAAACAGCAACTGGTGATATTCCACGATTTGCAAGGTGGAGACTATGTTACTCAGTTAACGGTTAGTGATGGGGTGGTTTACTCGATCGCGCTTCCAGAGGTGGCGATCGCTGTTCAACCGTTGGTCAGTATCCCAGAGTGAGGGCAATCCCTTAACCAAGGGCGATCGCCCCACTGAATGACCCAGCTTTTGATGAACAGTTATCACTAGACCTGTCCGAAAATTGGGGTGGAGTACCCGCGCAGCGGGTACTCCACCCCAATTTTCGGACGACTCTACTCATCTGTGCGTCAGCTTCAGGTTTCGCCATCTACTTGGGCACCATAGCACTATACCTTGATTGGAGATATTTAAACAATGGATTCCACTGCTGCTGATATTAGCGTTTTCAACAATGGCTTTGATGATGTCTTTGGCGGTACCCCCGGAGATGATGTCCTTCGGGGCACATCGGGCCGTGACCTGCTGCGGGGTTTGGGGGGAAGCGATCGCCTTCTAGGGAGGGCCGGTAATGATCGGTTGTCAGGACGGCAGGATCGTGATCGCCTCTTGGGGGGTCGGGGCAATGATCAGATCAAAGGCGGCGGCGATGATGATGAATTGAATGGCGAAGATGGGGGCGATCGCCTTTTCGGGGGGAGCGGAGCCGATCAGCTATCAGGTGATTCTGGAGAGGATGAACTGCGGGGAAATTCTGCCCAAGATACCCTGTTAGGTGGCGATGGCGATGATATTCTCGTAGGCGGCAGGGGCGCAGACTTTCTTCAGGGGGATGCAGGGAGCGATCGCCTCACCGGGGGAATCGGGGTTGACACCTTCGCCCTCACCAGCAGTGACGGCATCAGCGACACCATTGTTGATTTTTCCCTAGAACAGGATTTTATTGCCCTGAATGGCCTCGTGTTTGCCGATCTCACCCTTGAAACCCAAGGGAGTGACACCGTAATCACCGTCACTGAAACCAATGTCATTTTGGCCGTCGTGGTGAACATTTCCGTAGAACAACTCACGATTTCGGCTGAAACCTATTTCGTTGATATCAATACTTGTGGCTGTGTTGGCGGCGATGATGTCACGGCAGAAGCAACCGTCACCCTCACCAATGGCTATGAAGTCAGCTTCTTAGGGGTTTCCTACGGAACCAACACCTCCACTTGGAGCTACTACGTAGAAGAACTCCCGATCGCCCAAGATTTGAGCAACTGGGTGCTGGAACTACCGGATTGTGCCACTGTCGTCAGCGCCTCACCCAATGGCGAACTGGTGAACCCTGACCCCAATGCCGGAATTAGCGGTATTAAGTGGCAACCGGGCGGTGGTTTTGTGGAAGGGGAATTTTCCGTTACCCTCAGCGGTGAAGTCACCCTCGGTGAGGTTGACGTAGCTGTCAAGGGACCAGATGTGGCCTTTGGGATTCTACCCGGTCCCACTTGTTAAGGGACTGCCAAAAATAAAGGGCCAGTTGGGGGGCGGCTTGTTTAGCGGACTACCCCCTACCCCACTTGATGCATAATTGATTGCCACAGGGCATAGCCCTGATAATTAAGGTGCAGCCCATCGGTAGTTAGCTCTTGGCGCAGTTGACCTTGCTCATCGGTGAAATAGGGTTGCAAGTCGAGAAATTGAGTCCCTTCCCGATTGGCGACGTAAGCAATATAACTGTTGAGGGTGCGGATGCGATCGCTCGGCAAGTGGGACAACCGAGTCGGCAAAATGGAATGGATCACCACCTTCGCATTCGGGTGTTGCTGGCGCAGTTGGCGCATCAGCGTTTGCAGGGACAGAAGGATGTCGCGATCGCTAGCCCCATTTTTGAGATCATTGATCCCCGCCATCACATGAATCACATCCGGGTTTGTCTCTTTGAACAAGTGCAACCGCTTGGTCATGGCCGCCGCCGTTTCCCCAGAAATGGCTTGATTTAACCAAAAGCGATGGCTCGGCATAAATTCCGTCGGCATCCACAAGCTGAGGGAATCTCCCACAACCACCGTCAGGCGATTATCCCCTTGCCCATGGGCCATGGACCATGCTTCCCGCTCTAGGAGTTGCAACCATTCCTCGTAGGTGGCGGATTGATGGCTACCCCGCCACTTATCGGCAAAACTATTCACAGGCAACCGGGTGTAGGTTTGCCCAGACCGGAGTGCTTCCCATCGTTGCTGAAAAAGTTGAGCGGTAGAGTGGGGTCGTTCCCGATACTGCCAGCTAAATTCTAATGGGATCGCGGCAGTGGTGCTAGGTTCAGGGGCGATCGCTCCCCGCCCTAATCCAGCAATCCACTCAGCATCATAGGATGGCAAGGATTGATAGCGAGCATGACTGGAGTGGAGCGTGGCAGACGGGGGACAAACCTCAGGTCCACTAGGGGGCGAATTCGAGGGCTGAAGGACAACGCTGGCCGCTAACGTACACAACTCGCTCATGGGTTCTTTCCGGTAGTCCA
>JAYKIC010000305.1:0-6399 GCA_035284985.1 Leptolyngbyaceae cyanobacterium | reverse complement strand
TTTGGCGGCTCATCGAACCAGGCTCTAGTCTTGCTCAAAAGCTAGCTTGTGGATCTGACTTCATTGAGACGATGAGAGAGCAAGAAGGAATCAACTAAGGGATTTGGACAATGGCAGGTAATTTTGCACCGCTCTAAATTGACAGTAAAGCAAGATCGTTAGTAGAGTAACGTCTAACAATTCTGTTGGTGCGGCGAGCAGAGTTTTCTTACTTTGTTGAGTGTTGCTTGTCGCCGCACAACTTCACCGTTAGGCACAAGAAACATATCTGTTAAGAAGACTAGTCGGAAAACTTGCTGACAAAAGCTATTGCTTCAACTTCTTTTTCTTCGCTTATTTCTCCCCTTCTCTACTCTAATTGCCCGTGACTCTAGTTGAAGTTCTGGGATTTCCCTCAGTTGAGCATCATCCAGGTTGTATTGTTCACAAACGAGGCTCAGGCGAATGCCTGGACTCGTCACAGGATTCACCGAATGGATCAAATCTCCCTGGAAAAATAGTAGGGTGTTGGGTTGGGGGCGAATTTGTCCAATTTGACGTTTGTGCGATCGCAGCACCAGTTCCCCTCCCGCTAAATCTGTGGGTACCTCGATATAAAGAACGCTGACTACAACCGGAGGGGTGATCGTTTCGCAGTAGGAGCGCAGGGAGCGATCGATGTGGGGGTCTACCCGAGAGCCTAGCCCGAGTAGGAGGGGGTTGAGGTAAAAAGCATTGCACTCTTGTTGCACGACTCGATTCAGGTAGAGCTTGAAGTAAGGGAAACGCTGCTTGACATCCATCAGATGAGATCGCCGAAATGCGATGGAAAACCCCTTTGTCCCTACAAAATCACGATTCAGATTATTTACGGCAAAGTAGGGACAAGCTAAAATTTGTCCTCGCAACTCACTCAGGTAAATTTGAGGAAACGCTTGGGGATACTGATGATAGTAGGACAAGGGAAGACGTTATGCTTTGAGTTGAACTATCAACATTCTACCTATCATCGCCTTAGATTTACTAAGGAAAGCAAACTGACAACACTCCAGTTGGGTACTCTTTCAGGCTCAGACTGTACCTAACATTTTGTTGGAGCGGATGGAAGGAAACTCTTGATACTGAGTTCGAGTTTATGCGCCACCGCTCAACTGCACCGTTAGCTCTTATCTTTCTGATGCCGTCCATGTCTAACCTTCGAGATATTCATAGTAGAACAATTAAAACGTACGAACTACACGCTAGAAATTGGGACGAGCAACGTGCGAAGGTGTTGTTTGAAAAAGACTGGTTGGATCGTTTTATCGCTTATCTACCTGCGGGTGGAGCAGTCCTTGATATCGGCTGCGGTGCAGGCATACCAATCTCACAATACTTACTCAGTAAAGGTTTCAAGCTCACTGGAGTGGATGCCTCAGCGACAATGATTGGCCTTTCGCGCTCACGCTTTCCTGAAGGGAAGTGGATTGTCATGGATATGCGTAGTCTATCCCTGCCCCAGAAGTTTGATGGCATTATAGGCTGGGATAGCTTTTTTCATTTGGATATGGATGAGCAACGAGTGACACTAAGCAGTTTCTGTCGATATCTCAATGTCGGAGGAACACTTTTACTGACTATAGGAGACAAGGCTGGTGAAGTACTCGGAATGGTAGATGGCCAACAGGTATATCATTCAAGTCTAGACCCTATGGAATACAAAGAAATGCTCATCTTTGCAGGATTCTTAGAAGTGACAACTGTTCTTGGGGATAAGAACTGTGGTGGACACTCAATACTAATGGCTAGTGGATTCAGAGGCTAGTTGGAATGGCATTCAGATCATCGAGTCAAGGAATAACCCATGGGTGCCAGTACTGCTTTGGTTAGGGTATATTCACTTTAGGGTTTTGTGGTGGGGTTGGGGAGATTGCTCATTCTTTCAGCGTGCTAGTTTGCTAACCATTCGCAGGAGCGGATGCTACGAGGATCACGGGTGCCTATTTGCCCCAATAGTCTTGGCGTACCGCTTAGCTCAGGACTGTTAGGGAGGCGATCGCGCCGCTTTTGTTCTGCCGATTGCACTATTACAATATGGGAAAAAATGCGATCGCTCCACCCTGGGCAGCGTATAATTTACTTTTTTAATTTCCTAGCTATAAAAATGATAAAACTGGTCTATCTTCCGGCTATTTTAGTGGGTCTGCGGTTTGCGATCGCCCTCCTGTTGCTGCTTGATGCCCTAGATCATCAAACCGGCATAAGATTTGTCATTGGCTATGTTATCGCCGTTCTTTCTGACATTTTTGATGGCATTATTGCCCGACGGTTAGGGGTGAGTACAGCCCAACTTCGGCAAGCGGATAGTTGGGCCGATATTTGTTTATACCTCTCCATTGCCATCAGTACTTGGCTCGTCTTTCCTCAGGTTATTCTCGACTTCAAAATTCCTTTAGTGATAGCGATTGTGGCCCAACTCAGTCTATTTACCATTAGCCTAATTAAATTTAGAAAAATGCCCAGCTTTCATACGTATACGGCTAAGGTATGGGGGCTAACCTTACTCGCTGCAACGGTTGGTATATTTGGGTTTCACTATGACAAATTGCTGTGGTTGGCGATCGCCCTTTGCTTGATTAATAGCCTAGAAGAAATTATGATGACCCTGCTTTTACCGGAGTGGCAATGCGATGTTTTAAGCTTGTTTCATGCCATGCAGATCCGTCAATCTTTGAAATCTAGCTGAAATGTTATTAGCAAGACAATAAACTTGGAAAAATAAGTCTATTCTCTATTTCCATAATCTATTTGAGTCACGAACTCAAGGCTTGAGTATGGACAGACTATTCAAGAGTGCTGATTTTTTCCAGCCAACAGATGGGGAACCTATTCGCTCTGTTATGACTGAATCTGAAAATGCTGCCGTTGTCGCTTGGTATATCAAACCAGGACAAGAAATTGATGCACACATTCATCCCCATGGGCAAGATACTTGGACCATTTTGAGTGGCAAGGGAGAATACTATTTGGATCAAGTAGGCTCCAAGATGTCAATCGTTGCCGGAGATGTGGTGGTGGCTCCGGTTGGATGTGTGCATGGAGTATTAAACAACGGTGACGAACCATTGATTTTTATTTCGATCGTATCGCCATCTGAAGCAGGTTATCACCGTGTTGCCTGAAAAAAGATTTTAGAGGGGTGCGATCTAATGGTTTCGCTGCGCCTAAGGATGCACCATCAGGCGCAGCGACGTTGGCATTAATCCACAACGTTAATCCACATCGTGGGCAAAGCGGCGATAGAGGAAATCGAGGGCGGTATTACGAAGTTCGTAATAGCGTGGGTCTTCGATCAGGCTCGATCGGTTTCTGGGTCGGGGGAATGGCACCTCCAGGATTTCGCCAATGTGTGCCGCCGGACCATTGGTCATCATCACAATGCGATCGGCTAAAAACAAGGCTTCATCAATATCATGGGTAATCATCAACACTGTGGTCTGATGATCCCGCCAAATGGCCAGCAATTCTTCCTGCATTTCTTCCTTGGTAATGGCATCCAGTGCCCCAAAGGGTTCATCTAGCAGCAACACCTGGGGCCGAATGGCTAAAGCCCGTGCGATCGCCACCCGCTGCTTCATGCCGCCCGACAGTTGACCGGGAAGTTTTTTGGCCGCTTCCGTCAGGCCCACCATTGCCAAATGCTCCTCCACAATCGCGCTTTTTTCCGCTGGGCGCTTGTGAGGATAGGCTGAATCAACCGCCAGATAAACATTCTCAAACGCTGTTTTCCAGGGGAGGAGAGAATAATTTTGGAACACCATCATGCGATCGCGCCCTGGATGATACACTGTCTCACCATTGACCGCAATTTTGCCCACCGTTGGTTCAACAAAACCCGCCACCATATTCAGCAAGGTAGTCTTACCGCAGCCAGAGTGGCCGATTAAACAGACGAATTCCCCTTCACGGATGGTTAAATTAACGTTTTCCAGTACAGTGAGCGGCCCTTTTGCAGTGGGATAGACCTTGGAAATGGCTTCAACGGCCAAAAAATCCTCGCGTAGGGTGGGTTGAGCGGTGGTGAGTTGGGAGAGGGTTTGCATAGCTAACAGTATGACTAATAGGGTTAATGGAACGGTCTAGGAAACAAGGATGGAATGGTCGATGGAATCTGGGATGGAATTTGGGATGAAACGATTGAGGCAAGAAGCATTCCCAGGATTGAATTTCCTGGAAATGCCCTAACGCACTAGGACCGCACGGTAGGGGCTGGGTCGTTGATCAAAATTTCTCGAACTGTGACAGGGCGGTTAGGGGCCAGTCGTTCCAGATAATCCAGCGGATCATCCGGGTTAAAGATGACTCCATCAAAGAGGGCAAATGAATCCCGATCTGGCTCCATATCTGGCCAGTCTAGCTGGCGTGCAGCTTCCCCAAATAAATCGACCCGTCGCACCCGTTCGAGAATCTCAATCCAGTTTTTGGGAAAAGGGGTGATGCCCCAACGGGCCAATTGGGTTAAAATCCACAGCCCCTCAGCCCGACCGGGACAATTAGAGCGATCGACGTAAAACTGGTTATACCGATTGTAGGGTTGGGGGGCTGAGCCATCACCGCGAATGTAGTCATCCTGAAAGCCGGGTCGAGTGTAGATAGGATCAGATCCCACATATTCCGGCTGACAAAGCAGGTTAAGGATGTCGTCCCGATAGCGGCGATCGTCGCAGTACTCGCACGCTTCCATCAACGCTTTGACCAACGCTAGGTGCGTTTGGGGATGGGCAGCGGCCCAATCTTCCCTAACGCCCAAAACCTTTTCAGGATGCCCCGGCCAAATATCCAGGTCAGTGGCCATGACCACACCGATGCCTTCATGCACGGCCATTGAGTTCCAGGGTTCCCCAACACAATAGCCATCGATGTTGCCTGCTTTCAAGTTGGCGACCATCTGCGGGGGCGGGATGACGATGAGACTCACATCTTGATCGGGATCGATGCCGCCACTGGCCAGCCAGTAACGCAGGAGTAAGTTATGCATCGAAGCGGGATGGACCATTCCCAAGGTGTGAACCCGATCGGGAGTTGAGGCTAAACTCGCTTTGAAATCCGCCAGGGATGGCCCTTGGGTGCCACTCTCCGACCATTGCCCCCCAGCCTCAAACAAGCGACGGCTAAAGGTGATGGCGTTACCATTGCGACTCAGGACGAGGGAGGTGATCACGGGCAATGGGTTTTGGTCGCCTGCTCCCAAGGTCATGGCTAGGGGCATCCCCGCCACCATTTGGGAGGCATCCAACCGACCCGATCGCACGCCAGCGCTGACGGCTTTCCAACTCGGTTCCCGTGAAAGGGTGACTTCCTCTAGACCATGTTTTTTAAAGAAGCCCTTCTCTTTGGCTACAATCAATGGCGCACAATCGGTTAGGGGCACAAACCCAATTTCGAGGTTGACCTTTTCTAGACCGTTACGGGCGATCGCCACCACGGGGTTGGCCTGACGTTGTTTGGCCCGTTTTTGCTGATTGAGGAAATAGATGATTTCGTTGCGGAGGGCGTAGTAGCGGGGATGATTCACCACTTCCAGCCGTTGCCGGGGGCGGGGAATCGGTACCTCCAAAATCTGACCAATGTGGGCTTCGGGGCCATTGGTCAGCATCACGACGCGATCGCTCAACAACAACGCTTCATCCACATCATGGGTCACCATCACCGTGGTCACATGGTGTTCTTGGCAAATTTGCATCAGTTGTTCCTGCAAATTGCCCCGTGTTAGGGCATCCAGTGCCCCAAATGGCTCATCCAAAAGCAACACCTTGGGCCGAATCGACAACGCCCGTGCGATCGCCACCCGCTGCTTCATCCCCCCCGATAGCTCGTGGGGATAGCGGTCTGCCGCTGATCGCAACTTGACCAAATCAATGTGTTCTTCAACGATGCCATGTTGTTCTCCCTTGGGCAAATGGGCTAAAGCCGTTTCCACCGCTAGGGCAATGTTTTCCCGGACGGTCTTCCAGGGTAATAAGGAATAATTTTGAAAGACCACCATCCGATCAGGACCGGGTCGCCACACTTCCTTATTTTCTAAAACAACACCTCCAGTTGTCGGGTGATCGAGGCCCGCAATGATGTTCAGTAACGTCGATTTGCCACAACCAGAGTGGCCAATCAGCGATACAAACTCCCCTTGACGAATTTTAAGATCAATATTCTTGAGGGCGATGTACTGTCCCCCATCGGGCAAATCAAACACCTTATCGACGTGATCGACTTCAACAAAAATCGGTAGTACCATGGTTAACTCCTTATGACTGCCTTACGCCCTTAGTGACGCGATCGCCCACAAACGCCACCAGTTTGTCCAGCAACAAACCCACAACCCCCACATACACCAGCGCCAGAATAATTTCGCTGATTAGAGAACTGTTCCAGGCATCCCAGATA
>JAYKIC010000304.1:0-3689 GCA_035284985.1 Leptolyngbyaceae cyanobacterium | reverse complement strand
CCCAGGATGACACCTTATATTTGGTGCAAGAATTTGTCGATGGTCCCACCCTCCGACAGGCGAAAAAGGCCCAGGGCTGTTTTAATGAAGCCCAAATTTGGCAGCTATTGCTGGACCTATTACCCGTGTTGGATTTTATCCACCAGCGCCGGGTGATTCATCGGGATATCAAGCCAGACAATATTATTTACAGCCACCAGAGTGAACAGCATGTTTTGATTGATTTTGGCGTGGCTAAGCTCGTGAGTGGCACTAACTGGATGCAAACGGGGACGGTGATTGGCAGCCCGGAATATATGGCCCCCGAACAAACCAGGGGCAAAACGGTTCCCGCCACCGATCTCTACAGCTTGGGAGTAACGTGTCTGTCCATGATGACCACGGTATCCCCCATCGATATGTTTGACATTATTGATAATCGTTGGGCATGGCGGGATTTTATTGGGGGAACCCAGGGGGTGAGCGATCGCCTCGGCACCATTCTCGATAAGCTCCTAGAAAGTGCCCTCAGCCAACGGTATCAATCGGCCCAGGAGGTGATGGAGGCGATCGCCTCCCATCGTTATAGTTCTCCCCATAGTTCTCCCCCAACCGCAGCACAGCCGCTCCCGTCCCTGCCATCCCCCAGTGCTCGCCCATCTTCCCCCACGGCCCTATCAGCTCCAGTTCCCACCCCACCCCCTGAAGCCGCTACCGTAGCCTTGACAACGCCCCAATCAATTCCACTGGCTCCAGCCTTCCCCACCCATGTAGGAGAAGCAACCCCCACCCCACCCACCCTCCCCTCCCCGAAAGCGGTGCCACCCGCCCCGCCCATCCCGACCAATTTAGGCCAACCCGATGGCAATACCGAGGTTGAAGCGGAACCCGCTCCAGCTAGTCCCGCCCTCGCCCCCGTTCCCCTGCCCCTGTCCACCCCCATTCCCCAACCGGAATCCCCCCAATTATTACAACAGGTATTCAAGCATTTCAATTTGCCCCAACGTTCGACTCCTATCGTGTCTCAGCAGGGAGTCGATTACACTCCATTACATAACCTATTAGGGCGATCGCAATGGCTCAAAGCGGATCAGTATACCCAGGAATTAATGTGTCAAGCGGTAGGAAAGTCCCGCCGTAGCCATCTCCATAAAGGTGATATCCAACGTCTACCCTGCGATGATCTGGCTATCCTCGATCAACTGTGGCGTTCCGCCAGCCGAGGTCGCTTTGGCTTCATGGTGCAACTCCAACTCTATCTAGCACTCGAAGCCGACTATGGGACGTTTTGTCAAAAAGTCGGGTGGCCCGTCCATCAATCCCCTAGCAAGTACCTACGCCCCACCCTCAAAGCACCACCCGGTCATTTCCCCTCCCGTGACTGGGCCGGAGGTTCGAACTGGTGGCACCACTTAGAATGGCTACAACAACGGTGGCAGGCTTGTCATCCCAATTCCTAACGTTTTGTCAAAAAATCAGTGATAGCAGTGTGTAATCAGGGTAAGTACAGAACTGTAGATGTGAGAGGTGCGCCCCCTTACATTAACTCGCTTAACATCAGCGCTCAAACATTGTCATTCTCCTGAAATAACTTGGAAAAATAGTAAAAATTGCGCTAATTATTGGAAGACATTCTCAAGCATTCTATTTGGTTATGCGGTTCTACTCCCCAGAGATAATAATATCGGCTCCCCCAGTCACAACTCAAACTCACACAGTATGCATTAAGGTGTTATGTCTTTAAAAAACTTAGCAATTCGAGGGGCGACGTGGACCTTTGTTGGGTTTGGGGCGGCTCAAGTTCTCCGATTTGGCAGTAACCTCGTTCTGACCCGATTGTTGGTCCCAGAAATGTTTGGCCTCATGGCCTTGGTGAATTCCATTATGCTGGGACTACGGATGTTTTCTGATGTGGGCATCGGTCCTAGCATTATCCAAGATGAGCAGGGAGATGATCCGGTCTTCTTGAATACGGCTTGGACCATGCAAGTGATTCGGGGCTTGGGAATCTGGGGCACGGCTTGTTTGCTTGCATGGCCCGTTGCCCAGTTTTATGGCGAACCCATCCTTACCACTATTCTGCCCGTTTCTGCCCTCACCGTTTTGATTGAAGCACTAGCCTCCACCAGTTTGTTTACGGGGGAACGCCACTTAGATATGAGTCGTCTGACTATCATCGAAGTGACACGGCAGGTAGTGAGTATTGTGGCCATGATTGGATTGGCTATGGTTAATCCATCAGTGTGGTCTTTGGTGATAGGGGGAATTTGCGGCTCATTGACGAAAACTATCATTAGCCATATCTGGGGGGCTGAGTTTCAAAATCGCTTTATGTGGGATGAAAAAGCGGTTCAATCCCTAGTGAGATTTGGCCGTTGGATCTTCATCAGTACGATCATGGCATTTTTACTGAAATATGGCGATCGCCTGATCATGGGTAAGTTTTTGAGCACCAGCGACCTAGGGATTTATTCCATTGCATCAATGTTAGCAGGGGTGATCGAACAAGTCCTGAATCGTGTCACCAATAAGGTGCTATTCCCCATATACTCTAAACTCAACCATCTTGCCCCAGAGAAATTACGACCTCGGGTGAAAAAAGTGCGCCTTGCCATGATGGGGATTTTACTACCTCCACTATGGATTATGGCTGTCTTTGGGACTGATCTGATCGCCCTTATGTTTGACCCTCGATACCTGGGTGCAGGATGGATATTGCAAGTCCTTGCTGCGGGGATCATTATCTTGGTGATATCGGATATTGGCCCTTTCTATATGGCCTACGGCAACTCCTTTTTGATGATGAAACTCCAAGCCGTTCAATCGTTTTTCTTGGTTGCTTCAATGATAATTGGTGGAATGTTCTGGGGAGCCAATGGGGTCATTATTGGTATATCAGTTCGCCATTTGTTATTTTATCCGGTTCAAACCAGCGTCTACCGCCGATATTCACTTTGGCTACCAGCGTTAGATGCTCTGGGTTTTTTCGGGTCTGTCGCGATCATTGGGCTAGGGTGGTGGCTCCGTGCAAGGTTTTTAGTCTAGGATATGTATCCTAAGTCTGTGTTGCTAGAGAATGGCTACACCATAAAATCCGAAATTTTATGGTGGTGGCGGGTACGAAGCGTCAACCATGTCCAAGCCGCTAAGCAATGTCCCCCGTCAAAGATAGCCAATCCAATTAAATGGGGGGTTACTCCCCCTTGTAACGTTTCCGGATCAGTTGCCATCATATCTATAGTGACGATTTTCAGGAACTCCAGCCCTTGGGCCTTGTGACCCAAGGGTCTTTTATTGTTTGCCAATTGTTTGCCAATTGTTTGCCAATTGTTTGCCGAATGTTAGCGTTAAGGACTGGCTTGAAATCCTGGCTTGAAGCCAAAGGCCCAATCTCAAAGACGGCATGATCCTAAGCCCCCTTTTGGCATAGTTTCAAACTCTTGCATCCCCCGCACTACGGCCCAGTTCTGATGCCGTGAGGTTGCCATTACTCAAGCATCGATGATATCCCACTGGCTCTGATCGGGTGTGACTGATTTGGGGAATATTAACCCATCGATGGTTCTTGATGGCCTCATTCTATGCTGATTGACTGACAAAACTTTTCCCCTCATCCCTAAATCCCTTCTCCCAAAAGGGGAGAAGGGACTTCAAACCAGGTTCTTGGGTCGAAAGCCCCTCTCCCGCTCTGGGAGAGGGGTTGGGGTGAG
>JAYKIC010000303.1:0-5030 GCA_035284985.1 Leptolyngbyaceae cyanobacterium | reverse complement strand
GGGTAAACCAATTGTCACTGGCAAATTCCTCAAGATAAACCGCCGCGCCCACGCCCAGGGGGAATGAAACCGCCGCGACAAAAAGCATCAGCAACACCGTGCCTTGTAATGCGGGCAGTACTCCCGCCTGTTCCGCTTTACGGGATGGAAAACTGGTGATGAACTGCCAGTCGAGCGTTCCCAGCCCGTCAAGCAAGATGGAAATAACTAACCAGGCCAAGACGGCGATCGCCATCGCCATCGCCCCCCAAGTTGCCATCTCAAAAAGAGAATCCAGCCTATATCGCCTAGTCAAATTTTGAACAAATACAGGTGACTGTTCACCCTGCTCCGTAGATTCATTAACATCCATAAACCCTAACCCCCTTCAACCACGAGTCTTCATCAATTTCACCTACAACCAATAAACCTGAACCCAATTTAGTCATACTTCTCACGGAAGCGACGCACAAACCAGAAGCTGAAGATGTTCAATACCAATGTCATCAGGAACAGTGTCGTTCCAACCGCAAATAATGTGAAATAAATAACGGTTCCATAGGGCGCGTCACCCTTGACTATCTGGACAATAAATGCAGTCATGGTCATCACCGAAATGAAGGGATTGAAGCCCAGTACTGGATTTGCACCTGCCGCCAAGGAAACAATCATCGTTTCACCAACCGCACGGGAAACCGCAAGAATAATGGATGACACGATACCCGACAATGCCGCAGGCAAAACAACGGCTATTACCGTTTCTCGCTTTGTAGCACCAAGGGCATAAGCGCCATCTCGTAGGCGCTGCGGCACTGAATAGATAGCATCCTCACTCAAAGAGGCAATCATTGGCGTAATCATGATGCCAAGCACTAACGCCGCACTGAGAGCATTAAAAATTTTCAGGTCTGGAATAAAAGGCAACACCACCTGCAATTTTTCTATGATAAATTGCAAGACAGGAGTGACGGTCAAAAGGGCAAAGAAACCATAAACTACCGTCGGTACCCCAGCTAGCACCTCCAAAAGGGGCTTCAGAATTTTACGCACCTTTGGACTAGCATACTCACTCAAACAGATAGCGGACAACAAACCAAGCGGTACTGCCACAATGATGGAAATGACAGCAATCAAAACAGTGGCGCTAATTAAAACAAAGATGCCAAACTGCTTAGTGGAAAATAAGGGAGTCCATTTTGTGTCCGTCAAAAAGTTCCAGATTGAAACTTCTTGGAAAAACTCGAATGTTTCAAAAACAAGGGTTGCAACAATTCCAAAGGTTGTCAAAATTGAAACGGCGGCAAAAGCCCCACATATTATTTTGACAGTCATCTGAACGAGCTTAGCGCGATCGCGATTTGGCTTCCATTGAACCAACGGTTCATCCTGCAACAACTCGGCGGTCATTCAATTATCCTCAATACACTTACGGGCAGCACGGTGACACGGACTGTTATCCACAAAAGAAAGGCCCAAAGGATAGAACCATCCCCTGAGCCTTTCATCAATTATGAAGTCTATTGGGGATCTTTACCAGTCTTTTTCTCGGCTAAACGAGCTTGGGATGCACTGATCGCATCGCTAGGTAGGGGAATGTAGCCAGCATCCGCAATTAAAGCGTTATTCGCTGGGTCAATGATGTAATCAGCGAAAGCCTTAACCTGGGGCTTCTCGTCATAGGATGATAGCTTAACGTAGAAAAATAGGGGACGAGACATCGGGTTATAAGACCCATCAGAAATGGCATCAAAAGAAGGAGCAACACAGGTTCCATCTTTATTCTCGATCTCCACTGCTTTCAGGGAACCACTGTTTTCCTCGTAGTAGGCATAGCCGAAATAACCGAGTCCACCTAGCTCAGCCTGAACCCCATTGACGATCAAGTTATCGTCTTCGCTCGCCTGATAGTCGCCACGGCTGGCTCCGCCCTCACCGTTAACTTCCTCGGTGAAATAATCGAACGTTCCAGAGTCAGCACCCGGTCCGTACAATGCCAACGGCTGATCAGGAAAACTTGGATCAACTTTGTTCCAGTTGTCAATCCCATTGGTTTCCGCTTCAGGGGACCACATGGCATTAAGTTGATCAACGGTTAAGCATTGTGCCCAATCGTTATCAGGGTTGACCACAATCGTGAGGCCATCATAGGCTACCGGAACTTCAATAAATTCAATTCCAGCCTCTTCACAAGCTGCCACTTCCTCGTCCTTGATAGGGCGGGAAGCGTTGGAGATATCAGTCTCGCCCGCACAGAATTTTTTGAAACCACCACCAGAACCGGAAAGGTTAACGGTTACATTGACTCCAGGATTTTCGTTATTAAATTCCTCAGCCATTGCCTCTGAGATGGGGAAAACGGTACTAGACCCATCGATCAATACATCACCCTCTAGCGCAGAACCACCGGAAGCGGTGTCAGCAGGCTCAGATGTGGAACCAGTATCCTCAGTAGTGGTTGCTGTATCTCCACCACCACAGGCCGTTAACCCGCCCAACAACAACGCAAGGGATGCTGCGGTCGCAAAGCGCACCGTACAGAACTTAAAAATCATATCAATCCTCACACTCTTAGAAAATCTACGTTTCCGATTGCTCTGCTGAAGAATATCGCATCAACGTAAAGAATAGGTTAAGTCCCTGGAAACCCTTGTAGCAAAGACAAGAATTGATATTTCGGTGCCATAAGGATTTGGTGAGGGTCTAGTCTGCGTTTGGCGTTTTTACCGTTGCTACCTCAACTAGCGATCGCCCCGTACCTCTGAACCTAAAGCTTGACTTAAACCTTTAAACTTAGACGAAATATTGTTGACCCAATAAAGAAAGCATAGTGCCGACTTAGGATGAAGCGTGTAAATCGTTCATTGCTCTTCTAACCTTTCCCAAGGTCGTCCAATCCTATCCCATAGGGTTACTGATCTCATCGGGCTGCTTTTAGATAGCTTAGCCGTCAAACAGTTCAAACAACCACAGATATTAATCGCTTTTGTGTCCATCGCTCATGCTAGCTTTAAACTTATCCTACAGTGACAACGTGGCCCTCACGCGCCATCTGCACATTGGGGAACAGGGATTGCATCTCACTTTCCACCTGATTTAGGAACGCATCTTCATGGGTAGGGTTGTGATAAAACATGATTCCACACTTAATATCAGCCTGTAACGTTGTGGCAACGCTTTCTTTCCAGGTCGATAAGTTCCTCAAATTTTTATGGCAACTCGCATCAAAGCAACTTTCACTGGACTGAACAGCATCAAAGATGAGTAGATCGGCATTTTGAGCTAGGCGTTGTAATCCTTGGGATGATGTAGCCCCGTAGCTATCAGTCGCGTACACAACCGTACAACCATTCCAGGTGATACGGTATCCTAATGCGGAATTAACGCTGTTCAGAGTGACTGTTTCAATCGTTACATCATCTAGGGTAAGGCAGCTACCAGGAGCAATTGTTTTGAAAATCAAATCTGCCTTCATTTTGTGAAACGGCACCAGGGATTTTGGTTGCAGCATCTGATCGGCGAGGGCGTGTTTGATTGATGCACCGTTAGTTGATTGAGGACCATAGATATGAAAGCGGTTACTATCGTGAAAGGCGGGCCGAAAAAACGGAAAACCCTGAATTCGATCCGTTTGAGTCTGCGTAAAAAAGAGGTAGGCTTCGATCGGAGTGTCACCATGGTGCTTGTACAAATGTTCGCCCAGAGGACGTAACCCTGTACCGCCATCAAAAATTAAATGCTTCCCCGCAACAAACAGTTCTACACAGGGGGTATTCCCGCCATAATGGCTGGTCATCGAACTGGCTGTAGGAATATGCCCCCTAACACCCCAGAATCGCACGATAAAGGCGGGATTGCCCTCCTGAATAGAATGCTCATTGCTCATTGGCCCTGGAAGCGTATTCAACTGTGAGTCCACTCCTATCACGTTGCTCTTCTTCTACTGCTAAACGTCATTTATTCGAGCATCATCCAAAAGTTATGATGACTATCTAAAGTTTCTACAACTATCTGAGCCAATCTGGATCGTCTGATCGCCAATCGCTTACACTGAATATGGGAATCTTAATTAGTATGTTCCTAAGTTAACTTAAGAATGCCCAAATCACCCAGTAAATGCGCAAGCATCACCCAAATTTAGTCGCTGATTTTGATCTGCACCCCAACTTCATATATCCCATCATCCCCGCTTGTCAGCTTGAGCGCTGAGTCTAGGGCTACTTATTAGCTCCTCCATCACCTTAAGCAGAAGAATGGAGAGGCGAAAACTTTAGAGTTCAGCCCAATGGTTTTTATCTAGTACATAATACCCATTTATCTGTCAACTACAATAAGGGAGTGCGTCGCGTGATCATCCCCCAGTATAGGTATAACCTAAAGATATTCAATAGACTAGTTAGTTAGTTAGACCAATGATATAGGTGTTAGGGACTTGCTTGCGAGTAAAGTTGATATGCCATCAATGGCGATCGCCATTGATGGCTAAGTTCTTACCGCGCACCCAAATAAACAAAGTCACTGGATGGGGAAGTGCTGTAGCTCACTGCAATAGAGTGAGGCTGCAAACCCATTAGTGACCCTCATGGCAGACTCCCCCATCCTGATGGAAGGACTTAGAGTAGCTCCCACTCTAGCATAATCAGTGGGAGCTACCATCGTTGGTTAAGGCGATCGAAGAAGATGCGCTGGTTTCCAAGACTCTAGAAGAAGTTAACCTTTAGCGGCGGCAATGCACTTCTCGATCAAGGGATTTACCTGATCGAGTCCCTTCCAATCACCAATTTCAGTCACTTTCTTTTCTAAATTCTTATAGGTTCTGAAAAATTCAGCAATCTCCTCTAAGCGATGAGGGGCGATGTCCTCAAGGGTTTTAATCCCAGCATAGCGGGGATCTTTGTCTGGAACGCAGAGAATCTTTTCATCGCGATCGCCCCCATCAATCATCTCCATTATTCTGTTTTCCAGCCCGTCTATGAAGCATGAGCCTCTCGTGTCGTCTCGTCGGTCCAGTGAATATCCCATTTTTTTAACTGAGGTATCTAGTACACAAGATA
>JAYKIC010000302.1:0-4639 GCA_035284985.1 Leptolyngbyaceae cyanobacterium | reverse complement strand
GCCCAGAGAGCGATCGCGATCGCCCAACAAGTTTTACACCAAGTTCAAAAACATCTAAATAATCAATCAGGACAGTCATGAAAACGCTCATTATTACCGTTGGAACCCGTCAAGTAGGTTGGTACTGTCAAGATGGAATACTTCGTAGTTTAGGGTCGGATGGTTTTAGGGGAGAACCCCAACATATAGATGAAATCTATGCCGAATTTGGGTTAGAGCGTGGGTATCATGGCGATGATCATAATCCCCAACATCGCTGGAGTATCCGTCACTTAGGAGAACATATCTATCAATATTGCACCATTAATGGTGACTTTTCATCTGTAGAATTGTTATTAGATAATGTGCTTATTGAGCAAACAATTCAGAATGGTCTTGATCACATTATCCTATGGGGAACAGATCAACCTGACACAGTACCGTGGCAGTTTCGACGTGCCGATACCCTATGGCTTGCTGAATTAATGAAAGGAAAAATATGTCAGCGTTATTCCAATATTAAAGTCGATGTTTGGACACCCGTTGTGGCCGTGAATAAAACCGATGAAATTCGTCAGGAGGTTGAAGGTTTTATCCTCGAATATGCCCTGGAACGATTGCAAGAAGAGAATACCCAAGCATTTACTCTATTCATTCAAACAAAGGGTTCAGCGCCCCAGATTGCAAATAGTTTAGAAATTTGTGCCGCCGCCTTGATGCGACAGTGCCCTGTAGAACAAGTTATTCCTGTTGAACCTTCACCTTTTTTTGAAAATGGAGCGGTTCAAGTTGCAACTGAGTTTCATCAAATTAGTTTAGGTGAATATTTTTGGCCATTGGAGCGAGAGCGAATCTTATCAGACTGGAAACGAGGAGATTTTACCGAAGCCTCAGTGTGGTTAGAAGCCCATAAAGATCGATATGAAATAGTTTACAAACTTGCCAAATATTTGGCATTAGCCAAAAATGGAGAAATAAAATCATCATTATTAGAAATTCGCAATTGGTGTAATTCCAGGATTGTCAATAAACAGGTTGAAGCTGCACGAATTCAGCCCTGGAAAATAATGCTTCAACCTTTAGTCCAAAAAGAACTAACCTCACCTGCACGCTTTCAACTAGCCTGGGAAGAAACGCTTTTCATTGATCTAGCGCTGGAACGCAGCAACTACACGATCGCTTTTCTAAAATTTTCTCAGGTATTAGAGCGCCTCTTTTATGTTCAAGCAAAAAACGATAACTGGGTTCAAAAAGGGTACATGGTCCCTCCAGAAACCTATCGTGGTTCCCTTGCCAATATGAGCCATCTGGGTTGGGAAGTTTACTTCTAGGTTGGTATAAGCTGAAAAACTATGACGAAAATCATCAATGGTATAAGTTGCTGGATACTATCCGTCTATTACGCAATGACGTTGTTCATCAGGGAAAATCCGTTAATGAACCAGAGATTCGCACACTCTGGCGCAAAGTGGGTTTTGAAGACTCTGTTTCTTCGATTGATCTGATGATGCAGGTGTTAAATCATGCCATCGAAAACTGTTGGTCGCCGCCATCGGAATTGCTGTTGCGATCGCTCTATGAATGGGGGCTAACCCAACTCAATCCCGCATCGTAAAAGAGGCGATCGCCCTCCTCTAACTCCCCCACCCCGTAAGGGCAACGCCCCCGTGCTTGCCCTCTCTCTATCACTCCCCCACTAAACCTCATCCAAATCAACCCCCAACTCCTTCAACTTCGCCATTGCCCGATCGAGTTTGGATTGAGTCTGGTCTAGTTCAACCAAAATCTCCTCTGGCTCTTTAAATGGTTCTCCATTGGGATAAAACACTGCCAACCCATCATCAAATAGTTCAAAGCGAATGTTTAAAGTGGGGGAACTCCAAGGTAGATGAAGGGGGGTAATTAAGGTAAATCCTTGGTCAGGGTTTGGGCGGACAAAACCCCAGAAGTTTTGGGTATCGGGTTCATAGAAAAACATTTCCAGCACCCCATATTTTTCATAGAACATTTGCTTTTGAGTCATTTCTTTCATGGTATTGCTGGGGGAAATAATCTCAAAGACAACTTGGGGGGCCATGTTCTCTTCTTCCCACTGTTTGTAACTACCTCGATCACCTTGGGGACGACCCAAAACCACCATTGCATCGGGGGCTTGGCAGGGAACAGGTGGTTCCGTCACTTGCACGGGATACCACAGCAAATCTCCGGCCACAAAGGCCACATTATCTTTGAGCAAATGCTTCAGATTCGAGACTAACCGAACAATCCAACCATATTGCAAGGTGTTATCCGACATGGGTTTACCATCCGAATCGGGGTAAAGATTTTGAGGAATGCGAGGTGATTGAACCATAATGATCGACCGATGACGATGACCTGATTATAGCGGGACGTTTTAGGGCGAATGCCCTATCTCTTACAATAAACTTAATCTACAAATGGATTACGAACTATGATTGCCTCACCTCAACCGGGTCTTACTGCGGAAGAGTATCTCCTACTCGAAGCGGAAAGCCACATCAAAGACGAATATATCGATGGCGATGTGTATGCAATGGCGGGGGCCAGTGATACCCATGTGACGATCGCAGGAAATCTGTTTGCTTTGCTGCGAAATCATGTGCGGGGCAGCGGTTGCCGTGTCTATATTTCGGCGATGAAAGTGAAGGTTGAGCAGCGTAATTGTTTTTATTATCCGGATGTGATGGTGACGTGTGATCCAAGGGATCAAGAAATACCGAATTACAAACTTTTTCCTAAAGTTATTATTGAGGTGTTATCGGATTCTACCGAAGCGTTTGATCGGGGTGATAAGTTTGCCGATTATCAAACATTAGAAAGTTTGGAAGAATATGTGTTGATTAATACGCGGCAGCAGCGAGTGGAATGTTTTCGGCGTGGTACCGATGGCATTTGGCTGCTGCAATACTATAGGCCGAGTAATGATGTTTCGACGTTGAATGATTTTGAATTACAGAGTATTGATTTCTCTGATACGCTGGCAGCGTTGTATGAAGATGTTGCCCTAGAACCTAGTTTATTTCAACCATCAATCTAATACGGTTTAATCCAATGTCTAGCATTATTCTTTCATTTGTTGGCAATCAAGATCCCTTTTCTGACAATACGGAGCAAGAAGGATCAATTGTTACGTTGGTTAAGCATTTACTGGCACAAAATTTCACGATCAAACACGTTTTTTTGCTCCACACCACTGACATGATCGATCGCGCTGAGTTGACTCAGGGATGGCTGGGGGATGCACCGTTGCAGTTACCGCAGGAGGCGATCGCCCTCCTTCCCGTTGATCCAGCGTTATCGGCAGATCCGGTAAATGTTCCCTTGGCAACCCAGGCCGCTCAGTTGGGTTTGGCAGAAGCAATGGCCTGCCGTAGTGAGGAAGACTGGATTGAATTCAACGCCTCATCGGGAACTCCGGTCATGAAATCCACCTGGAGTATTTTGCAGGCCGCAGGATATGCCCCCCAAAGTCGGATTTGGCAGGTGCGTAACCCCAAAGAAATGGGACCGAATCAAGCGCGGGTGTTTCAAGCCAATGTGGATGGCTTACGGCGGCAGTTTGATGTGGCGGTGGCTAAACGTCAAATTAATGACTACAACTACACTGGGGCATTGGCATCGTTAACGGCAGCGGGAATTGTAGGCAATGGCGATCGCTTGACCGCCTTGTTGCTTTATGGTCACTGTCGTTTGGCATTTGATTTTAATCGGGCACATCAGGCGTTATCGCAAGTGATGACGATCGCCCTTCCTCCTTCTGAAGACGCTGACGAGGCCATTACCACCTGGCAACAACAGCTAGGCGCGTTGCGGCAACGACAGGATCGGGCATTAGTGATGGAGTTGTATCACAATGCTCGGATTAAGCTCAAAAATCAGGAGTATGCCGATTTTTTGGTACGGCTGTCTAGCTTTCAAGAAAAGTTGTGGGCTATCCTGGGCCAACAAAAACTAGGGTTTCCTTTTCCTGCAAAATATGCAGATATTGATGGCTTTTGGCTAGATGTTTGCCAGATCGATGGTGGCAAGTTGGGGAAGGCGTTAGCCCAAGCAAAATTTAAGGGAACCCCATTAAAACTAGAGGGCTTTGTCAATCGGCCTAAGGCGATCGCCATCCTGGAGTATTTCCCCGACCCTAAGGAGATAGTGCCACTGCTTAAGAATTTGAGTGACATCTATGATCAGCGCAACCGCAATGTACATGGATTGGAAGGCGTGTCTAGTCTACCGGATGGCGATCGCATTTTGACGACGATGCGAACCCTGCTGAAACGGGCGATTGCTTCTCCTCCGGTCTGTCCTTTTGATAGCCTGAACCAAGAAATTTTGGAACGGTTAGAGGTTAATCTGTAACCTTCAAATCTGGATATCCACTTCTGACAGGGGCGCGATCGCCACTTCATGGATGGCTAACTGGGTGGTTGAGTCTCCATCCACCCTGGCCATGTCAGTTAACTCTAACAATGCTCAGGATCGCGATCGTTTGGGGCGTGGACAGTCTCCTGTGGGTCAGACCTGATTGACTGACAAAACTTTTCCCCTCATCCCTAAATCCCTTCTCCCACAAGGGGAGAAGGGACTTCAAACCAGGTTCTTGGGTCGAAAGCCCCTCTCCCGCTCTGGGAGAGGGGTTGGGGTG
>JAYKIC010000301.1:0-5426 GCA_035284985.1 Leptolyngbyaceae cyanobacterium | reverse complement strand
TTAGGTTTAGGAGGGGTAGGGGAATGATATGAGACTGTCATGCACCAAATCTCCTAGTGCAGGGGGCACCGTACAACCAAATTGGTTAGGCTAATTGATTCGAGCGAGGTACTTAACAATGAAGCCCCGGTCAGGGGAATGAGGTTTAACATAAAATACCGCCATTTATTACTTAGCATCCGCAACACTGTAACCCGGATAACTTTATAAATAGTGTGACTACAGCGTTAGTGTGACTACAACGTTACTACACCACTGGGTTGCTACTGCTCAATTATCGATGATCACCGTAACTTTCGTCTTTACCCTATGGATATAAACTATTGGACATCTGACAAATACCTGCTTTTTCCGCATTACTACACTGTGGCAAGCAATGCAATACAAGGGAGGATGGCTGGATCATCAGATCAGTCAACACCAGACATAAGGGACAGACGCTAGGATATGGCATAGTTGTAGGGAGGAAACAGGACAGGATGAAGCTGGGACAGGATGAAGTCAGTGTTTGCAAAACCTCGTGCATATAAAGACCCATGAAGGCAAGATATCACAAGACCATGTGTTCCATCATTGGGATTAGTGGACTGCCGTTCTGGTCTTGCTTACAGAAAAGCGGTTATGGTCCTACCGTTATAGCCAAAACTATGGTCAGGCTTCAACATTTCAGACGATTCCCAATGAGTGCCCCTACCTCAATCATGGTAGCGATGCAACTCTGAAATTTCTAATGTTATTGTATGTCTACATTCTTTAGGATGCCCGAAGTCAGCGAAGAATTAACTTCACTGTCAGTGATCTTTAGTTGGCCTAGCTCTGGGTGCTAGTACAGGTCATCTATCAGAATCATTCCTTTGATTCGTCGTAGTGTGGAATTTTGGCCGTTGTCAACACTTAGGTGAGCGAAAATGCAGCCACAATGTAAAGTGTTTTATCAATGGTGTTTCCATCTGAACAGTGGAAGGAGCGTAAGAAATCAGGATGAGGCTGGATCGGTCTACAATTTTGATTCGCGATGCCCAACTGAGCGACATCCCGGTGTTGTCAGTATTGCTGGTAGACAGTTTTAACCCAGAGCTGGAGGAAGGAATAGGGCGTTGGTTCCAGCCTTTGTTGCGTCTGAGTATTCAGACAGATTTGCAGCAGCGTTTCCGGATGCATCACCATCAAACGAAGCAATATTGCTGCATTGTCGCGGTGTGTTCTCAGCCTCTAGGACAGGCTGATACAGGGGAGAGGATAATTGGGACCGTGGAAATGAGCCAGAAATACCATTATGTTTGGCCAGCGGCACCACAATGTTACCCCTATATTGCTAACTTGGCAGTCCAATCTCGGTATCGACGACAGGGCATTGCAGCTAGTTTGTTACGGGCCTGTGAAGCGGTGGCCATCCAGTGGGGGTTTTCCAATTTACAGTTACATGTGCGCGAGGATAATCAGGCAGCGCGTCATCTATATGAGCAGGAAGGCTATCGGATTCAGCGGGTGGACTTTAACCTAGGAACGCTGATCTGGCAACAGCCTCGAACACTATTACTCTGTAAGCAGTTAAGGATAGAAAGGGCGTGAATCGAAATTCTCACGGTCAGAATTCTGGTAGTCAGACTCCATCGAAGTATGGAGGTCATGATACTAAACAGCGGATGTCGGCTAGTGATGCGTCTAAGTATGGAGGTGTAACAGAGCCACCGGAGGGGCCATCTGGTTTGCGGAGTGGGGGTGCGCCATCGCAACTAGTATCGAGGCTGCGATCGGGACTACGACCGACGACTTATTTGAGTGTGTTGCGGTTGAGCAATCTGAGCCAGCTATTGCTCGATGATGATACGGAACGCCTCTTTCACCGCGTTGGTTATGGGGTTATGTTGGTGGGGGCATTAGTGGCGGCAGGGGCTACGGGTTTAAATTTACCGTTGGTACAGTGGTTGGAGTGGGAAGCTCGAACCTTATTTTTTCAGCGCCGGGGTACGGTGATACCGCCGTCAGAGATTGTCATTTTGGCCATGGATGAGGCTTCTTTGGGGCAGGGGGAGTTCTATACTGCTGCGCCAGAGGATTATCCGTTTCTAGCGCCGATTGCACAATGGCCTTGGCAACGAGCCGCCTATGGATTGGCTATTGAACGGTTGATGCAGGCGGGTGCGAAGGCGGTGGTGGTGGATTTGGTTTTAGACCTACCGAGTACGTGGGGAGAGGCTGATGATCTGGCGTTGCAGCACACGTTAGAGCGGTACCCCGGTCAAGTCGTGTTAGCCTCCCATTTTGAAGATGTGGCGGATGAGGTGGGGGGCACGCTCAAGTTTTTGCGCCCCTTGCCCCAGTTCACGGAGGCGGGTGCTCGGATCGGGAATATTAACTATCCGATTGAGGCGAATGGGCGCGTTCATCAGTTTTCTCAGGTTTGGCTACACCAAAATAAGGCCAATGATCCAATCATGCAAGCCTATCTTGAAATGCTTCCGCCTGAGTTTCAACAGTCTCTCGATCGCCAAACGTGGCAAGCGGTACATGGGGCTGAGGGGGAGGCAGCAGTGAACGGGGAAGGGATTCCACGCCCGATGGGGCAGAATGATGGCGATCCGGGCAATTTAGATATTGGGAATCAAATCTTTTTTTATGGGCCAGCCCAAACATTTGACCGTCAGTCGTTTTGGACGGTGTTAGACCCACAAAGTTGGCAAAATTATCGGCAAAGGCAGACGTTTGATAATAAGGTGGTGATTATTGGCCCAACGGCGAGCCTCTTTAATGATTTTCATCGGACTCCCTATGGGCTGATGCCGGGGGTGGAAATTCATGCGAATGCGATCGCCAATTATCTAGAAAACCGAGCGATCGCCGATGCCATTCCCCATCCATACGGTCGTGCCTTACTCGTATTCGGCTTAACGGTAGCAGCAGGAACTGCCATTGGCGCTCCCCGACGGATGATTCACCGAGGTGCCATTACGGCGGGAGTGCTAGTGATTTGGACCTGTGCGAGTTACGGATTATGGGTATGGTGGGGGTTAGTGGTGCCAACGGCAATTCCTTTAGGGGCGATCGCCTTCGTCGGCATAGGCTACATTGTGAGCGGCTTGGTGCGGGGCAAACTGAAACTGAGAGGGTTGCTGAGGCGATACGTCAGTTCTCCCATTGTTCAAGACATCATCAGTCGCCAGGACGACTTGCAGGATCTCATTGCGGAAGAAGAACGGGCCACGCTAGGGAAAAAATTGCAGGGGCGCTATGAAATTGTCAAAATTCTGGGGTCCGGTGGGTTTGGTCAAACCTTCACAGCCCGCGACCTTTCCCGACCGGGCCAGCCCATCTGCGTGGTGAAACAACTACAGCCTGTAACCAATGATCCCAAAGTCTTCCAACTATCCCAACGCCTGTTTCAGCGCGAAGCGGAAACACTAGAACGGCTGGGATCGCAGCACAAACAAATTCCCCAACTACTGGCTTACTTTGAAGAAGCGCAAGAGTTTTATTTGGTCCAAGAACTGATTGAAGGTCGTCCCCTTAACCATGAACTACGAATACGCCAACCGTTTTCCAATCGAGATTTAATTATTTTACTTAAAGAGTTACTGGAAATTTTAGGATTCATCCATAGCTGTGGTGTAATTCACCGAGACATCAAACCAAGCAACGTGATTCGTCGCCATTCCGATCAAAAATTAGTGCTGATCGATTTCGGTGCGGTGAAGGAAATTCAAGGGTCAGCCCCTGATAATCTTGCGGGGCAAACGGTGAGTATTGGCACCCGTGGCTATATGCCCAATGAACAGTTAGCAGGCAATCCCCAATTCAACAGTGATATTTACGCAGTGGGAATTATTGGCATTCAAGCTAGCACAAAACTTTCCCCGGAACAACTTCGGGATAATGTCAAAACAGGGGAATTAGTATGGCAACATTGCTCTAATCATTCCCCAGAGTTAAAAGCCATTCTACATAAAATGACCCGCTATGATTTTAGACAACGCTATCAATCGGCATTGGATGTCTTAAAGGATTTGCAGGGATTGTTAGCCCTTGAATCTCCCCACGAGAAGGATTCATCCATCGCTTCTGCAACCACTGTGGGCAATGAAAAACAAGATATACCAGAAGTGCTGTTGGGGATGAGCAACGACCTAGACAGTGGCTTTGATGATGATGATGAGCGCTATGTTATACCAACGATGCCGTGGCCTACGGATTTAAATGGGGGGGCCATGGAGGATAACCTGGATGAGGATACGGGAGCCTATGATACCCCTACTCTTTCCTGGTTGCCGGATGATGGGGTTTTGCTGCCAGAAGAGGGGGAAAATGGGGGTGAGAATGTGGATGACGAAAAATAGGGATTCGTGACTGATAAAACTATCATTGTGGCAAGGCGGTGCATCCTGGGTGTTACCTTGCCACGGGTTTGGGCGATCGCGACAACGAACTGATAGTACACAGGACGGAGGTTAGGGAACAATCGCTATCTTTCCATGTAAATCCCAGGTTGGCATGGTTTCAGCATCAAGGCTACGGGGCCGCTGGGTTTTAATCATTGAGAGCTTGTGGGTGAGGAGAAAACTGGTGTAGCTGGCAATCACAATGACTGGCAGCATGGTAGTGCCTGACAAGACACTGAGGATAATACTAGTGCTGACTGGGGTTTTGGTTACGGCTACGTTAACGGCAGCCATTAAACAGACCATGCCAAGGGACAGACCATGCCAAGGGTTGGATGAATGGAGGGGATCGCCAGGGAAATGGCGAGGCCAACATTAGCCCCAATAAAGAAAAGGGGAAAAATGAAACCCCCTAAAAATCCAGAGTGCAATGTAAAGCTAATGGCGAACATTTTTGCCACGGCAATGAGGAGCAGCATGGTTACTCCCAAGGTCATGCCGGATTCAATCACGGTGTGGATCTGCTCTTCGCTGAAGAATAAGGTTTGGGGGAAGAAAAAGGCGATCGCCCCAATCACCAGTCCACCCATCATCGCCAGCAGGATGCGATGATGCTCCAACGGTTCCAGCAGATGGCCAATCAAACGGAAGACATAGAGGACGAGTCCGACACAAAACCCACCCACTGTGGTTGCAATCCAGACGTAGTTTGCAGCGGGCAACCAGGACGGGAAATAGGGTTCGACCCCTTCCCGAAGGGTGTGCCAGACCCCGTGCATCATGCTTTCTAAGACAAAATAGTAGGCGGTGGCCACTAATCCCCCAAAAATACCGATTGCAGCGGCACACATGACAAGCTGGTAATACGTAAGTTGACGGACCGTATCTAAGTTACCTGACCCATCCAATTGGCTTAAGTTCGAGTGGCTGGGACTCTCTATTCCATTGCTGAGTAGTCCTTGATTCAAGCCTTTATCCACATTATCTTGAGTTTTCATAGCAAGCCCATGCATTCTCCTAAGGCTACATTACTTAGAACCGATGTAACTG
>JAYKIC010000300.1:0-10045 GCA_035284985.1 Leptolyngbyaceae cyanobacterium | reverse complement strand
ACCTGACCGTATTCCTGGTCCAACAATCGTAAACCTATCTCGTCGGCTTGATATTCCTGCTGCTGGGAAAATTGGGCACTGGCCACCATGGATGCCCCAGAAGAGGCGATCGCCCCAATGGACCCCGCATCCCCCAAAAAGGTCGCCAATAACAACCGCACGGTCAACTGCCGACTTAAGCCCCGTAAATGATCCCGATTGGCAAAGTGACCTAACTCATGGCCCAACACCATCATCAGTTCATTTTCTGACTCCATTTCATCGAGTAACCCTTGGTAGATGATAATGCGATCGCCGGGGATGGCGATCGCATTCACCGTATCCTCAGGAATATACAACACCTGATAATCCCGTCCTGCGTGTAAATCATCAGAGAGATGGGACTCCAGCCGATCCAACAAGCCATTCAAGCTCTCCTGGGTGGCCGACGGCTGCGCCAACGCTTCATAGGTAGGCACAATAGCCTGTCCCAGTTTTTGCTCTACCTGGGGAGGAATCCACCACACCAAACTACTGGCAATCCACCCCGCTACCCACACAATCAAAATAATCGTGCCAATAAATAACCCCAAAAACACCAACGCTTGACGATTTTGCGGCGGGGGATTGCGATCGCTATAGGCAGCAGCACCAGGCGGTAGCTCAATGGACATCACTTAAAATTCACCCCACATATCAACCCATCTTCTGCGTCCCAATATCCTGCGTCCCAGCGAGACGCTGGGACGCTCAACCGAGGCTCTGCCTCGCGTTCAAACCGGAGCCAGAGGCTCTGCGGTAGTGCCCTGCCAGAGACAGGGCACCAGGTTTCCGGTTTTAATCATCAATCGCTGGACTTGACCGGACGGAACGGGTGTAAGAAATTAAGAAACGGCAACAGGTTACGGGACTGAATCCACAAGCGACCGGAGCCACTAAAACGAGCCACAAATCCCTCTCCCCCAAAAATTGAAGTTTTCAAGTTTTTAAAGGACAAGCCATTGATAATTTCCACATCGTAACTCAAAGTATCTTCAAACGCCACAATGTAGCCCGTATCAACAACGTAGCCATTTTCCACTGGAATTTCAATAATGGCCCCAAACGAGCTAAACCAAAAATCCCCTTCCCCTGTAGCCTTGACCAAAAAGAAGGATTCCCCACTGAAAAACCCCTTACTCAATCCCTGAAACTGGGTGTCAAGGATGACATTTGGTCCCGCAGCCACAAAACCAGAGGACTGCACCAATAAACTCTTCCCTCCCGTGAGATAGTAATGCTGAATGTCCCCTGGAACTCCCGGCGAAATATATAAGTCACCGGATTTGCCCTTGGCCGTAAATTCGCTGATGAAGAGGGATTCTCCCCCCACCATCCGTTTCAATCCCCCCATGAGACCGCCTTTCATCTTGGACTTCATCTCAATGCAGCTATCCATGGCCGCCATCGCCCCCGCTTCCACTGCAACCATTTGATTGGCTTGCAGACTCAGCTTGAGCATGGCATAGGATGGATTATGTTCAATGGCATATTCAATTTCGGCACTCATGCCTGATATCTCCTTGTGATTGAACGATGAATGGTTAATCGCGTGTTGCTGAAAGTGTGGGTCATTGCCGATTGCCTAATGTAGTCCGATTTTGGTCTAGCCACGGGGGGGAAGGCGACCCCCAACTAGTTGCCCAAAGGCTCCGGGATTGTGGGTTTGACAAAATAATTTGCCCTTGCCTTTAAAGCGGCAAACTAACCCCTCTCCTCCCAGGAAGGAACCAATCCAACTGTCACTCGGCTTGCCAATGGAGTAGTCTAGGGTGCGCTCAAAGGCGACGATATGGCCCGTGTCTACCACGTATTCACCGTCTACATCCACTTCGTAAATGCCACCAAAGGCACTCAGTAACACCACCCCAGAACCACTAATGCTGAGCCAGAAGATGGATTCACCAGAGAATAAACTTTTGAATCCCGTGAATCCCAAGTCAATATCCACTTGGGGAGTGCTAGCCATATAGCCTGTGGATTGTACGACTAAATCCGTGCCCTGGAGTTGGTAAGGGAGGATATCCCCCATTAACTTGGGCGCAAGATACAGTTCGGCTTCACTGTTGCCAGAACGAAACACGCTTAGGAACAAGGATTCTCCCGCCAGTGCCCGCTTAAGACCACCGAGGAGGCCGCCGCCTTTGCCTTGCCGGAGGGTGGTGCTGACGTTGAGGAAGGGACTCATGGCGACCATGGCTCCGGCTTCGGCCACTAGTTCTTCTTGGGGGGCCATGGTAATTTTGGCGATCGCACTATCCGGTTGATGCATTAAATCAAGTTTCATTGTTAATCCTCCCTATCTCATCTTGGGACTGAGAAACCGAACCAATCCATCCACACTGCGGGACTGGAGATAGATTTTACCCCGACCTGTAAGCCGATTCACAAATCCTTCCCCAGAGGTGACGGACCCCAGCAAACCCCCAGCCATTTTGATTCCCATCTTAATACCCGGTTCGTAGGCCACCAAATGGCCATTGTCCACAATAAACTCGTCTTGAACCCGTACCTCCGATAAGCCTCCATAGGCTCCACAAAACACCACGCCCGTACCGCTCATTTTGAGCTTGAACAGCCCTTCTCCGGCAAACCAACTGGCAAACCCGGCCCACTGTAACTCCACCTTTAGGCCAGGGGTATGGGCAATGTAGGCTCCCGGCTGGAAACACATGGCATTATTTTTCAACTCAATGCGGACAATATCCCCCACACTGGACTGGGTAAGCACTAACTCCTGGGGTTCCGAAGATGGATTAGAAAAAACATTGATAAATAGAGATTCGCCCCCGAAGAACGACTTCATTAACCCAGGGAGCAGTCCCCCAAAAAACTCGGTTTTCATGGACAATTTGCCCGACATACTGGCCATGGCACCAGCTTCTGCCCTTAGCTTCTCCCCTGGTTTCAGGGTGATAAACAATGTTGCAAAGGCAGGTTTATAGCGGATTTCACTTTTCACCACATCACCTCTTAAGACCTATGAATCACTGTGTGAATTATTGTATGAACATTAACTGATTGATCAGGTTCAGAATTTGTTACTAGCTCGTTTCTTCAGTCAGAACAGTAGAATTATGGCAACGTTTGGAGGCATTCCAATCTTCACCTAAGTTTTCTCTCACAATCCCGACGATGTTGGCAAATTGACGTAAAGCTTAATGAAATGGGGGCTATGCTAGAGTCAAGACAGGGCTGAGATTGGATCGGGCCGTTGCTGACTTGCATAAATAAGTTGAAGCTATCTTTACTTCTGGTTCTTGCCGCTGTCACAATGTGCTGCAACGCACAGCAATGTTGTGACAAAAATCGTTAAATTCTCCTGTTCAAATGGGAAGAATAGGGATACTGATTCATACGCCTGATTGCGTCATAGAGTTACTGTGATGGGATCTAACGGCGATCGCAATCAGGTACAGTATTAGCCTGAGCGAATTCCGCCAACGGTTTAACCATAGGGACCAAGGGCATTTGGGGCATTTGAATGCAGTATAAAGGGCCATCTGACAACTCAGCAGTCTTTCACGGGGGATATTACCCCTTCGCCACCTGTTACCTATGCTGTTATTTACCCTCGATCACATTACAGATATGGTCATCTGCCTAGATAAGGATGCCCAAATTTTCTATGCCAATCAGGCGGCGATCGCCAAATTAGGATATAACAGTGCCGATTTACTAACCTATAAAATTTACGACATCGCCCCCCACTTCACCCCCGCCACCTGGCCCGCTTTTTGGGCCATGTTGGAACAAGAAACTGCCTTTGAAATGGATTCCCTGCTATCCACCTGCCACCACGATGAAATTGTGGTGAACATGGGCATGACCTATCTGATCCATGAACAAAAGGCTTACTGCTGCATCGTCAACCGCGACATTACGGCCCGTGAGCAAATCGAGGCTGCCATTCAAGATCTCAATAGTGAATTAACCACGGTTATTGGTGAGCAAGAGCAAAAACTCCAGGACAGCGAAACCCGTCTGATGAATCTGGCCGATAATATCCCCGGCATGATTTATCAAATGTGTTTAGATTTGAACCCTGCGGGGGATAGTCAATCCCTCATGTTTACCTACGCCAGTTCCGGATGTATTGATGTATTTGGCTTTTTCCCGGAGGCGCTTCAAGCAAATAGCCATCTACTGTTTAAACGGGTCCATCCAGAGGATGTGGACGAATTGCGCTCCAGTTTGTTGAATTCAGCCCGTACCTTTGAGCCGTGGAATTGGGAAGGGCGCATTATTGCAGCCAACGGTCAAATTAAGTGGCTCCAGGGACGTGCCCAGCCCTCCTATGAACTCGACCACCAAGTCGTATGGGACGGGGTGTTTATTGACGTTAGTTCGGCTAAACGGCGACAGCAAGCCCTGCAATGTATTGTGGAAAGCACCACTCCCCAACCGGGCCAAACCTTTGTCCAAAACTGTGCCAAGGCGATCGCCCAAGCCCTCCAGATGCCCTATGTCATCATCAGCGAAATCATCGCCACCCTCGATCAGGAACCCTTGCGGGTTAAAACCCTGGCCTTTTGGCAAGGGGATATGTTTGGTGAAAATCTGGAATATGACCTCTTTGGCACCCCTTGCAGTCAAGTCTTCCAACGCCAATCGATTTACCGGGGCGATAGCACGCTCCAGTTTAAATTTCCAGAGGCTGACCTGCTGAGTAAATTTAACATTTCCAGTTACATCGGCATCCCGATTCATGACCCATCGGGAGACGTATTGGGACACATTGCCGCCATGGACCCCCACCATGTTCGTCGGGATTCGGGTTTGCAAGACTATGTTCTCCAGATTTTTGCCACCCGCATGGGGACGGAAATTGGTCGCCAGCGTGCCAATGCCGCCCTACGCCAATCCGAAACCCAACTGCGACAACAAACCGCTGAATTGGAAGCAGCGCTGCGGGAAGTGCAGCAAAGCCATGCACTCATGCTGCAAAGTGAAAAGATGTCCAGTTTAGGGGAACTGGTGGCAGGGGTGGCCCATGAAATCAACAACCCCGTCAGCTTCATCTATGGCAATACCCGTCATGCCTACGCCTATGCCCAAGACTTACTCGATTTAATTAACCTCTATCGTGCCCACTATCCTAATCCGGTGGTCCCGATTCAAGAATTGTTGGAGGAGGTCGATATTGATTTTGTAATTGAGGATTTACCCAAAACCTTATCCTCGATGAAAACAGGGGCCGATCGCATCAAACAAATCGTAGCCTCCCTCCGCACCTTCTCCCGCATGGATGAGGCGGAGAAAAAACCAATTAATATTCATGAAGGGCTGGATAGTACGGTGATGATCCTACAAAATCGCCTCAAGGCCCGATCCGATCGCCCCGAAATCAAAATTCATCGGGAATACGGGGATATTGCTCCGGTCACATGCTACGGCGGACAACTTAATCAGGTTTTTATGAATCTGTTGAGCAATGCCATTGATGCGATTGATGAGAGTATGATGGATGCAGGCCAACCCTGTACCCCCAACTCCCATTGTCAGCCCTATATTCGCCTGCAAACCCATGTGGTTGATGATCGGATCAAAATCCACATTGTGGACAACGGCATAGGAATACCAGAATCGGTGCGATCGCGCCTGTTCGATACCTTTTTTACCACCAAGCCCATGGGCAAGGGGACCGGGATGGGACTGTCCATTAGTCACCAAATCATCACTGAAAAACACGGTGGCACCCTAGAATGCCTAAGTAGTCCGGGGAAAGGAACCGAATTTGTCATTACGATTCCGATCTAGACTCCCCATAAACTCGATCTAAACTATAGCGGTACACACCTGCATTCAGCCCAGCCAAGGACCGTTATGGATATCAACCGCTTTAACCAACAACTCCACTTCATTACCGAAATCGATCGACTCAAAATGGTCCTGCGCCAAACCCTCTTAATGGACCAATCCCGCCGCGAAAATAGTGCGGAGCATTCCTGGCATTTGGCCCTGTTAGCCATGATCTTGGTAGAGTACGCACCGGAACCGATTGACCTGTTGCGAGTGATGAAAATGGCTCTATTGCATGACATTGTAGAAATTGATGCGGGGGATGTCTTTTGCTATGACATTGCCGCCAATATCGGTAAAGCGGAACGGGAACAACGGGCAGCCGATCGCATTTTTGGCTTATTGCCATCCGACCAAGCCCAAGAATTGCGGCAACTCTGGGACGAATTTGAGACCCAGGATACTGCCGATGCGAAGTTTGCGGCAGCGCTGGATCGGCTTCAGCCCTTCTGGCATAACCTGAACACCGAGGGGGGCACTTGGCGCATCCATGGCATTAATCAGGATCAGGCCATGAAACGGATTGGTCTGGTTAAAACCGCTATTCCTGAGTTATGGCCTTGGGTGGAGCAGGCGATCGCCACGGCGGTCCAAAATGGATTGCTCCAGCCCTCTGAGGCTAATACGGAGCCATAAAATTGGGCGATCGCCCTAATTCCTATTTCGCCGTAAGGGCTAGGATTGAGCCAAACATCGCCACCAGGGAAAAAAATCTGAAATATTTGACAATTAATCTGATCATAGGCATAATAGTGATCGCGCTTGAGAAATAACTTCAGCGTTCTGATTTCATCCTTGGGACTGTAGTTCAACTGGTTAGAGCACTGCCCTGTCACGGCAGAAGTTGCGGGTTCGAACCCCGTCAGTCCCGTCCAAATTTTTTATAATCTAGTGTCTCCGTACTTTTATCGGTTAACGCCAGCTAGGCTGGAGCGATCGCGCTACACTCTAAGGGTGAATACGAGGATTTTTATCGATGCGGAAATGGTTCAGTCTTGTCTTAGCGGCAACTTTGGTTATATTTGGAATCACACTTTTCCAACCCTCCCTTTCCCGTTCGTTGTCTAAGGTCCACCCCGATCAAGCTGAAAAAACCTTAGGACAACGGCAGAGCCAAGAAATGGCAGCCATGCACGCGGCTGACAGGCCAGTGCCATCCCCAGCCATCAAAGCCATGCATCCCGAAGCCATAGTCACAGAAACCGTTACCTACGGCAGTGCTGACGGAATGCCCTTTACAGGTTATTTGGCCCATCCGGATGGGGTTGCGTCTGATTACCCTGGACTCATTGTGATTCAAGAATGGTGGGGACTCAACGCCAATATCAAAGCCATGACCGAACAACTTGCCGCAGAGGGATATACGGCCCTAGCGGTGGATTTATACGATGGTCAAGTGGCTGAAACGCCTGAACAGGCCCAAGTATTAGTACAAGAGGCCATCGACCATGCGGAACGCCTCCAGCAAAATGTGGTAGCCGCTTATACCTTTTTGGATCAGACCATCGCCGTTCCCAGCGTGGGCAGTATTGGCTGGTGCTTTGGGGGAACCTGGTCCCTGAATACGGCGTTGGCCCTACCGGACCAATTGGATGCCACGGTGATCTATTACGGTGGCGGTATCACCACCGATCCGGAACAGCTCAAGACCCTGACAATGCCGATCCAAGGCCACTTTGGGGCATTGGACACTCGGCCATCCCCGGAAACAGTGCAGGAGTTCGAGACCGTGCTCAATGATTTGGGGCAATCTGCTCAAATTTACCTGTATGAGGAAGCGGACCATGCATTTGCCAATCCATCCGGCACTAGCTATAACGCAGAAGCGGCTGAACTGGCCTGGAGTCGGACCCTAGAGTTTTTGGCTCATCATTTAACCCGTTAGGGGTGAGGGCCTGTTTGAATCTCCGGTAACGATTAAAATCGCAGCGATAAAAACAGAATCAACCGCTGTGGCATCAGAATTCATGGACATTAACCGACAGAGGCAGGGTTTGCCTGGGTCGCCATGCCATTGAGTTCCCAACGCTACCGGATCTACTGGTTCAAACAGGCTCTTCATCCCAATTTTGTATGGAGCATTGGTTTAACCCATGACATCATCCCAGCAACTGATTTTGCATGACTTCCCCTTTCAGTGTGGGACAACCTTACCCACCGTACCCCTGGTTTATCAAACCTATGGGGAATTGAGGGGCGATCGCGCCAATGTCATCCTTTATCCCACATCCTACGGTGCCCAACACAGCGATGTGGATTGGCTGGTTAAAGTAGGGGGAATTCTGGACCCCACAGAGTGGTTCGTGATCATGCCCAATATGTTTGGCAATGGTCTATCCCTTTCCCCCAGCAATTGCGACGCGGCCAGACAACCGGGGTTTTACACCACCCACTACGACAATGTGCGTGCCCAAGCCTTGCTGCTGGACCACCTGGGAATTGAGCGGTTAGCCTTGGTGTATGGGTGGTCGATGGGGGCGCAACAGGGCTATCACTGGGGAGCATTGTATCCAGAGCGGGTGGAGCGCATTGCCGCCCTTTGCGGTACCGCTAAAACCACCGATCATAATCGCATCTTTCTCTACAGTTTGCGAGCGGCCCTCCACGGTGATCCAGCTTGGAATGGGGAACGGTTTGAGGGGATACCGGAGCGCGGGTTTCATACCTTTAGCCAAATTTATGCCAGTTGGGCCGCATCCCCAGCCTATTATCGGGCTAAGCCCTATGCGGCATGGGGCTACGATTCTTTAGAGGACTACCTGTTGCAGGGTTGGGAAGCGGGATATCGGCGGCGTGATCCCCATAATTTACTCGCCATGCTTGAAACGTGGTTGCGATGTGATGTGAGCAATAATCCTATTTATGAGGGAGATTATGTCAAGGCGATGCAGGCTATTACCCCTAAAACCTTGGTGATGCCTGCCACGACGGATTTGTATTTTACGCCTGAGGATTGTGAGGCGGAGGCTAAGCTGGTGCCCAATTGCGAGTTTCGTCCCATTCCTTCGATTTGGGGCCATCGGGCGGGGAATCCCTATCAAAATCCTGAGGATGAGGCATTTATCCGAGAGGCGATCGCCCAATTCCTCAGATTCTAAAAATCTCCCCTGATCCCGTAACCCTATCCTCTAATTCCCCAGAGTTATTCCCTGATTTCGCAAGACTATCGGGAGATCCATAGTAGCATTGAATGCTATTACGCCCCTCTTTTTTGGCTTGATACAGGGCAACATCAGCCATTTGGATCAGTTGGTCTGGGGAGGCGATCGCATGGCTCGGCAGATAGGCGATGCCGAAGCTCATTGTCACCCAGGCGCTAACGGACGATCGGGCATGGGGAATTTGGGCCTGTTGCAGAGCTTCCTGACAACGCTGGGCCACTGCCATCGCCCCTGCCAAATCTGTCTCCGGTAAAATGATGGCAAATTCTTCACCCCCATAGCGGGCCACCATATCAGTGGAGCGATAGCCCAACCCCTGTAAAATTTCGGCCACCTGTTGGATACAGCGATCGCCCTGAAGATGGCCATAAAAATCGTTGTAGGGTTTGAAGTAGTCGATATCAGTCATAATCAGTGAGAGGGACATACCCCGTGGTTGACCCAGTTGGTTGAAGATTGCCAGCCGTTGGTTGAAGGCACGACGATTGGGCAATTGGGTCAGCTCATCCGTCACCGACAGGTATTGTAATTCTTGATTAAGCGTTTCCAATTCGGCGGTGCGGAGGGTCACGGTTTGCTCCAATTCTGCCTTGGTTTGGGTTAACTGCACAAAGGACTGTTGTAGGCGGATCGCCATCTGGTTAAACGACTGACTGAACACATCCAGTTCATGAATACGCGATCGCGCCACCGTATGGTTCAGATTACCGTTGGCGATCGCCACCACCGACGTATTCAAGCGCTGAATGCTATTAATCAACAATTGCACGATGCCAACCCCAAATACCAAGGACACTAAAATCGTACCGCCACTCAAGATCACCGTCCGCCGAATATTCTGATTAATTTCCGCCAAATAGTTCGACTCTGGCACCACCACCACCGCCAACCAATCCAATCCCGCCTCTCCCCGCCACGGTTCGATGTGGATGAGATAGACTTGACCCTGCACCACTAGGCCAAAATCCTGGGCGGCTGCAATGGTGTGCCAGCCGCCTAAATGGGTCTGGACATAGTGGGTGGTATGCTCCACCAAGAGTTGGGACATTTCCTGTGGGGGTGGG
>JAYKIC010000299.1:0-7392 GCA_035284985.1 Leptolyngbyaceae cyanobacterium | reverse complement strand
GCTACCTATAAGGCCAGCAGCCAGCCTGAGGCAATCTTGCCCAGGTTGCCGTCCCTCATCCAAGAATTTGAGCAGATGGTGGATGAGTTGGAACCCATCGCCAATGTATTCGTGGATGGGATCGCCTCGGTACCGGATACGGAGACCGGGATAACAGAGCGCCGCGAATTGCTGATTGAATTGATTCGTAGCCGTGAATTTCGTCGGTTTATGGACTTCCCCGATCGATTGCTGCCGTTGGATCAAGCCGCCAATGCCTACAAAACCAGTGCAAACATGGCCCTGCAAGAGGCGGAGCGGTTGCGGACCCAGGTGATTCTCCTGAGTCTTGCCCTATCTATTGGTATTTCCGCAAGTTTGTCTTGGTATTTGACTCGGAGCTTTGCCCAACCCCTGGCCGCTGTCACCCACACAGCCCAGCGGGTGACACGGGATGAAAACTTTGAACTGCGGGTGGAGGTGGATAGTGATGATGAAGTGGGGACGGTGGCGATCGCCCTCAACCAGCTCATCGATCGGGTGGGAACGCTTTTAGAGCAACAACGGCAATCCGCCTCCATGCAAGAACTCTTCCAAAATGAAAAGATGGCGAGTTTGGGCAAAATGGTGTCCGAGGTGGCCCACGAAATCAACAATCCGGTCAATGCCATTTGCGGCAACCTGACCCACGCCCAAAACTACATTGAGGATTTAATTGCCCTGCTGCACACCTATGATCAGGTTCTTCCCGACCCCCCGGATGTGATTCAAACCCAAGCTGAAGCCATCGATCGCCCCTTCCTAGAAGAAGATCTGCCCAAATTACTGAAATCCATGGAAAAATGTGCCAGCCGTGCCAAACAAATTGCCCTTAGTCTTCGCAACTTTTCACGCCTGGATGCCACCTTGCCCACCCTGGTCAATCTGCATACTTGTTTGGACGATACCCTGTTGATTCTGTCGGGGCGCATTAAGCAAGGGATCACCATTCAAAAGGAATATGGCAATGTGCCGATGCTGGAAGGCTATGCAGGGCCACTCTACCAGGTTTTTGCCAACTTAATTGGCAATGCCATTGATGCCCTGCTAGACGCAAAAATTAATCAGCCCCACATCACCATCACCACCGCCTCTCACGATCAATGGATCACCGTCAGCATCGAGGATAATGGGCCAGGGATTCATCCCGACCATCTAGACCAAATTTTCGATGCCTTGTTCACAACCAAACCCGTGGGCGTGGGCACGGGCCTTGGGCTAGCCATCAGCCGCCAAATTGTTGAAGAAAAGCACCACGGTACCCTCACCTGTCAATCTGCCTTGGGCATAGGTACCACCTTTGCGATCGCCCTGCCGATCCACTCTGCCGATCCACCGGACCTTCCCTCCCCACCAACATCCATGTCCGTCGTTGATCCGCCCAATACTGCTCCGACCCAAGCCCTACCCCAAAAATTTGTGTAATCCTGAAAGGAACTGCAACCCTACCCGGCTTTGTGTATCAGCGGATACGGAGCATTTGGGGGCAATACGTATCGTTTTCTTGCAAAAGATTGCAGTACATTACTTAAATGTGTTGCCTATCTTACGATTTACTTGATTTGTGGCGGTGTTTCGTTATGATACCGAGGATGAAGACAAGAAGTTGCGTTTGTGCTGAGAAGGAGTGTGTATGAATACCCAGGTGTCCAAGGCTTACCCAGGTGGCAGAAGACGCAGGTTGTCTTCCGGTCCGGTTTTAAGTTGGCAGTCGGTCGTATTGTTTGGGTTGACGATTTGGCTCAGTTGTAGTGTGTTGTTGGATGTGGTGGTCATGCCCAGCTTATATGCCACGGGAATGATGGACCAAGCCGGATTTGCCACGGCAGGCTATTCTATTTTCTGGGTATTTAACCGCATTGAACTCGTCTTTGCGGCGCTGGTGCTCACAGGGGTTCTTGCCCTATTTTTTTTGCTGCAACCAACCCATCCCGTCGGTCGAGGGGCGATCGCCCTTGCCATTTTCCTATTAGCCGTCCCATTAATTTACACCTATGCCCTGATGCCTAACATGAGCGCACTGGGCTTGGAACTCGCGCCCTTTTCCCTGCCGGATCAGTTTGCCAGTGCCATGGGTCATCTTCATCGAGATTACTTTGGCTTAGAAGCACTCAAGCTGATGATTGGGGCTAGTTTATTTGGCTGGTGCTATCGCTTATCTGGACCAGAGGCTAGCAAGTCCTAGGGTTGGGAGGGCGATGTTTATTGGCTAGGGGGTGTGCGATCGCCCATCCCCCCAAAATCGGCCCTACGTGAAGCCCTAGTGATGGAAGATGAGGAATTTAGGAGTCAAGGACGTGACCCAACCAGGCTTCCGCTAGAACTCAGCCCCCAAAATATCTAAGATTGGGGGCTGTTTGCTTAATATCTTCTGTTATTTTTATCTACTGCGACAGAATTTTGGTTCCCTTAAGAGACGAGAATCCCACCACCCTGACCCCCTATGTCACCTATGGGCTGATTGCGCTTAATGTTTTCATCTTTTTCCATCAGCTCACCCTAACGGGTTCCGCCCTGGAACAATTTGTCTGGACTTGGGGCGTGGTCCCTGCCCGAGTTACGGCTAGCCTCAACGGTGCAGCCTCCGGTGCGGTTTGGCTGACGTTGTTGTCTTCCCAATTTCTCCACGGTAATTTCTTCCATATTGGTGGCAATATGTTATATCTGTGGGTTTTTGGTAACAATATTGAAGATAAATTAGGCCATGGCCGATACCTGTACTTTTATTTACTCTGTGGCGTGCTGGCGGCCTTTTCCCAGTGGTTCTTTTTCCAACAATCTCAGGTGCCTATGATTGGGGCGAGTGGGGCGATCGCTGGCATCATGGGAGCCTACATTATTCGCTTTCCCTCCGCCAAAATTCTGACCCTCTTCCCCATTTTCTTTTTCTTTACCATCCGCATTCCCGCCTATATTTTTTTAGGGTTTTGGTTTGTGCAGCAAGCCTTAGCCAGTGTGGCCACCACCGTGTATGCCTCGGCGGGAGAAACCAGTGGTGTGGCCTATTGGGCACATGCGGGTGGCTTTGTGTTTGGAGCCTTGTTAGGGCCGATGTTTGGTTTAATGGACGATGTGCCGCCCCGGCGACGCTAAATTATCCATCAGATTCATCATGTCTCAAGAAAATCCTCAAGTTCCCTCCACCCCGGCTCATTCCAGTCCCCAAATTGGCATTGTCATGGGCAGCGATTCCGATTTGCCCGTGATGGCAGGGGCGATCGCCATCTGCGAAGAGTTTGGCGTGGCCCACGAAGTCGCCATCGTTTCCGCCCACCGCACCCCAGAGCGGATGATGGATTACGGCCATACCGCCCACCAGCGGGGTCTTAAGGTGATTATTGCCGGAGCGGGGGGCGCGGCCCATTTACCGGGGATGCTCGCTGCAATTACCCCCCTCCCCGTAATTGGGGTGCCCGTTCCCACCCGCCACCTCAGTGGGGTCGATTCCCTCTATTCCATCGTGCAAATGCCAGGGGGCATTCCAGTGGCCACCGTTGCCATCGGTAATGCCAAAAATGCTGGGTTACTAGCGATTCAAATCTTAGCGAGTCATAATACCGATTTGCTGGCGCAAGTGATAGCCTATCGCCAAAGCCTCAACGATATGGTGATGGATAAGCAACAACGGTTGGAAGATTTGGGGTACAAGCGCTATTTGGGACAAATGGGGTCGGTTAGTTAGGGTACGATCCCGTCGTTCTTCAGCGGAAAATTGCCATACACTAATACTGAAACGGAACCCAGCAACTTGACCCCGTAACTTGACCCAACATTTTGACTTGGAGGCTGAACCACGCCCATGATCCCGATCTTGCCTGCGATGGGGGATGCGATCGCGTCTACCCTGTCCCCCCTGCTATCCACACCGATGTGGCCCCTGTTGGCAAAGGCAGCGGTAGATGCCCAAACAGCGGCGATTGAAGAAAAGCTAGCCCAATTCTTACTGGTGTTGTGTGTTTCCCTCAGTGTGGCGGCCCTGTCCCGCACCTTTACTATATTTCGTCAGATTCCCTACACGTTGCTCTTGGTGATTGTGGGATTAGGCTTAGCCATCCTAGATATCCGGTTGGTTAATCTTTCCCCAGAGTTGATTCTGCTCATTTTCCTCCCACCCCTCCTGTTTGAAGCGGGGTGGAATTTGGAATGGAGTAATCTCAAAAAGAATTTTATTCCCATCTGTCTGTTTGCCATTGTGGGTGTGGTGATTTCTGTAGGGGGAATTGCCCTGGGGTTGAATGCGATCGCCCGCATGACCTTGGGAACGGCCCTGTTGGTGGGAGCCAGTTTATCCGCCACCGACCCGGTTTCCGTCATTGCCCTGTTCCGGGAGTTGGGGGTAGATAAGCGCTTGACGGTGTTAATGGAAGGGGAAAGCTTATTCAACGATGGGGTAGCAGTCGTCGCCTTCACCCTACTGATTGGCTGGGCCATGGGTACGGATGCCCTGACGGTCCCCTTGGCCATCACCAAATTTTTGGCCTTTGTCGGCATTGGGGCTGGAGTGGGTGCGGTGATTGGGTTTGGCATTTCGTTCATTACCCAACGATTCGATATTCCCTCGGTGGAACAGTCCCTGACCCTGATTGCGGCCTACGGTACCTACGTGGTGTCTGAAGTATTGGGCGGCTCCGGTGTCATTGCCGTGGTGACAGTGGGATTAATCATGGGCAACTTTGGTTCCCGCATTGGCATGAATCCCCGTACCCGTCTCATTGTGTCGGAATTTTGGGAGTTTATTTCCTTCTTTGTCAACTCCATTGTGTTTTTGCTGATTGGGGATCAAGTGCGCTTTGCGAGTCTGGGGGACAATTTAGATTTGATTGGGGTGGCGATCGCCAGTGTCATTGTTACCCGTGCCATCGCCATCTATGGTCTCTCATTGTTTAGTAACACCATTTCCAATTCCGAACTAACGGCATCGGAACAAACCGTCCTGTGGTGGGGCGGGTTGCGGGGGTCAGTTTCTGTGGCCCTTGCCCTTAGCGTGCCAAAGGAGTTTCCGGCACGGGAAGAGGTGATTGCCACCGTGTTCGGGGTCATGCTGTTTACTCTGTTGGTACAGGGACTGACCACTAAGCCCCTGTTGGAAAAATTTGGCTTACTGGGAGATCAGCCCCTCAAACAAAAATATCTGGAAGCGATCGCCCGTCGAGTGGCCCTAGACCGGGTGTTGGACTATCTCAAAAAATTGTCAGACCGGAAAGAAATTGAGGAAGAATACTACGAATATCAAACCGCCCTCATCAAAGGTCAGTTAAACAGCATTCGGGAAGAAATTATCAAGATGCAGCAAATTCACCCAGAATATCAGGAAATTATGGTGGACCAAATGCGGGACGAAATGTTGGCCATCGAGTCCGATACCTATGCGGATTTTATTCGCTCTGGACGGTTAAAAGATTCCCTCACGCCATTATTGGAAGATGTGCTAGCAGGGGGAAAGCGTCATTAATTGAGGCAGGTCTGAAATTTGGGTCTGTTTCCTGGCTCCCAGTTTCTAGTTGGGAGCCAACCCCGGAGCCTCTAGCTCCCCTTCAAGATCGAGGCAGCCCCTCTGACCACATTCCCCCTGAAGACACTGGGAATCAGCCATCAGGCAATCGTCCTAATGTTTGGCTCGACCACCTGGTAAATTGGTCAGTCTAACCCGCTGTAGCGATGGCATTCTACGCTAAAGTGGGCAGGCTAGGTAAAGGGAATGTCGCTTAGCTTCACCTTTGCATTGTTGTATCACTCTTAAATTTGTGCAATGAACTATTATCTGTCTGTTCGTAAACCAAGCCGTCAATGGCGACGATCGCTCCAGCAAAAGTTGGCCCCTCACCCCCTCACCGCCCATCCGCCTTTTTCGATGGCAACGCTTCAACTGTCTAGTCGTAGCTTGGATATGTGTTTGTTGGCGGTGTGTTCCTGCGCCCTCAGTTTAATGTGTCATCAAACCAGCGGTTTGGTTAACTTGCCATCTGTCACCGCTAGTACGGCCACGGGTTCGGCATCTAGCGGCGCGGCCCAAGTGGATTTTGTGGTGAAGGCAGGATTGGTTACGTCACGGCAAGAGGTCAAGCAGGATAAGGAGCAGAACGCTTGATGGTGCGGTGATGATCGGTGTGAAGCCAATCAGTTTCCCATAGATTCCTGCATTGAGAGAAGAGTGCAGGCTAAAGATAGGGAACGGGGCGATCGCCATCGCAGGCGACTGGATCATATCCAGCGACCTCAAAAATTACCCGATGACTTTAATGGTGAGACCGATCGCCATGGGATGGACAGGGGGGGGCAGAAATAGACCGATCCAGCCAGCCAACGGCCTGTTGTAGCCGAGCCAGGGATTCCTCCGTTTGGCCATTCAACAAGGCGACTAGGGCGATCGCCACTTGTTCCTGTGCCCGTGCGGTCCGGTTGCCTTTGAGCCGATGCCAATCCTGGGATGGGATGGCTAACCGTTCCGCCACGGCATGCACTAAAGTTTGGGTATCCACCTCTTTAAGCCCGGTGGTTTGGTCCGTGTAAAATGCATCAGCAATGATAGGTGGTTGAGCCATAGGGATCGGGTTTTAATAGAGGGGTAACGGAATCAACGGCACTGAACTGGACTCCCAGTTCTATAAACATTTTCCCGTGCCATTCTGAATGTTGCAATCAAGCTTCTACAATCGTAAGACTGTTACGGTTCACCCATCATTACCGCTAATGTTAACCCCTAGATTATCAATCCTATGAACCCCTCCCACGACTCATCCCCCAACCCCGACAACACTGTGCCTGATCTCACCCCGTCTGGCCAAACCCCATCTGATCAGACAGTGGCTAATCTGGGCCAAGCATTGAATGCCCTAGAGGATGGGGTTGCTGTGTTACGCCAGCGCTACGATAGCGTGATCCAAGCCCAATCGGAGAAACAGGAGGTGCGGGTGCGAATTAATCGTGCCCAAAGCGAATTGCGGCAACATCGCACCAAACAGGTCGAGGAAGAACTAAACAGTCTGCAAAATAAACTGGAAGAAATTGAGCTAACCCTAGAAAGTCAACTGTTTTCTTGGAGCAGCTTAAAGGAACCTTTCTGGCAAATTGTGCGCTTTGGTGGAGTTGGGATTGTCATCGGCTGGGTGTTGCGATCGCTCATGTGATCCCTGGTCGAATGTGCCAAACTGAAAAAATCACAGCCCATAATGGCCACTATTATGTCTATACTTTGGCTAGGTGGGTTAATAGATAAAAACACCTACTTAACCAAATGGAAGTACAACCCAATTAAGCAAGTAAGTAAGTGGAGCATTGGCTATGGATCGTCGAGAATTTTTGTCTTGGACTGGTGCAGGTTGGTTAGCAGCATCTTTACCTGTGGCGATCGCCGCCTGTACCCCAACCGACACA
>JAYKIC010000298.1:0-14570 GCA_035284985.1 Leptolyngbyaceae cyanobacterium | reverse complement strand
TTTATTTGCAGGTGGTACGGCTGGTTTTTTCATGATTCGCAATTTGTACTATATTTGCCAGCCCAATGAGGTGCTGATTTTTGCAGGAGGCAGTCATCGCAGCAGCAATCGCCGTCGGCTAGGCTATCGTTTGGTCAAGGGGGGCAGTAGTCTAAGGGTGCCGTTGTTGGAACGGGCGATGCGGATGGATTTGACCAACATGATTATCGATCTGCGGGTGTCTAATGCCTACTCGAAGGGGGGGATTCCCCTAAATGTGGAGGGAGTGGCCAATATTAAGATTGCGGGGGAGGAGCCTGTAATTCACAATGCGATCGAGCGATTGTTGGGCAAGACGCGGCAGGAAATTGAGGCGATCGCCAAGGAAACCTTAGAAGGCAACTTGCGCGGTGTTCTCGCTTGTCTCACTCCGGAACAGGTCAACGAAGACAAGATTGCCTTTGCCAAAAGTTTGTTAGATGAGGCCGAGGATGATCTGGAAAAGTTGGGTTTAGTATTGGACACGCTGAAAATCCAGAATATTTCCGATGATGTGCGCTATCTGGATTCCATTGGTCGCAAACAACAGGCAGAATTGCAACGGGATGCCCGAATGGCAGAGGCTCAGGCACGAGCAGAATCCCTGATCCAGACTGCTGAGAACGAAAAAATTACGGCTGTGCGACGGTTGGATCGGGACTTGGGCATTTCCACTGCGGAGGCGGAGCGACGGATTCAAGATGCGATCACGATGCGGGATGCGGTGGTGGCTGAGGCCGAGGCCAAAATTGCATCCGAATTAGTGCGGATTCAGGCGGAAATTCCGGTGCAGCAGGAACGGATCAAACAGGTCCGACAACAGCTTAAGGCAGATGTGGTGGCTCCGGCGGAGGCGGATTGTAAACGGGCGATCGCCGAAGCGCGGGGGGAAGCAGCCCAAATTATTGAGGATGGGAAAGCCCAGGCCGAAGGTACCCGGAGCTTGGCGGAGTCTTGGCAAGCGGCGGGGGACAATGCCCGTGATATTTTCCTCTTGCAAAAACTGGATACGTTGATGAAAACCCTGACGGCTACCGTTCCCAACATATCGGTACAAAATGTCACCATTGTGGATACGACCAAAGGAGGGAGCGCCGCCAAAGCCGCCTCCTTTGTGGAACAGTTGCGCCAAACTACGGGGATTGACCTAGCTGGAGCCGTGAATAACTGGAGCGCGTCCCAGTCCAACGGGCAAACTGGGGGCAATGTTCAATCCACCTTACCTAGGGGGAATGGGTTGGCTCCTGCCCCCGCACCGGATTTGGCCTCGTCTGCCGCTTCCCCGTCAACGCCCCAGCATCGGGCGATCGCCCAGTCCCCTACCCCTCAACCCCGTTCGCCCCAAAAGGCCCAGCAGGTGGTAGATTCAGAAGATGACCCGTTTGCGATCGCTGATGCGGATCTCGATACCTTGGATACCTTTGATTTAGAGGCTGAACTGGCCCGTGCCGCCAGTCCAGCGCCCGTCGTCCAGGTTGATCCTAAGCTAAAAGCAACGGTGCAGTCATACCTGGATCAATTTGCCTATTCTAATCCCAGTGCCGAGCAGGTTGATTTCTTTATCCAGCAGGTATTGGTGGCTAAGCCCACCCTCAAACGGCAACTCAAACAGGCGTGGCAACAAGGGGGGCGATCGGCATTAGCGGTGTTGTTGGATCATCCCATTTTGACTGTTTCAGTGGACAAGGTGGAAACCTGGCTATCCCATACCTAATGGTGGGGGGAGTCGAGACCCAGGGTCAGTGATTGGGTCAGGGGCGAACGTGTCAATTAACGTCAATGAAAAAGGAGGGGGATATGATGAGAACTGTGTTTAGTCTGGCATTTGGCCTACCTTTTTTGGGGTTTGGGGTGTTGGCCCTAGTCCTGTTTGCGAAGGCCACCACCTTGGAATGCGATCGCATTGAACCCAAACAAATTGAATGCACCCTTGTTTCTGAAGGTGTTTTGGGTAGTGACACCCAGACCATTTCATCGGGGCAACTCCAAGGGGCAGAAATCGAGGTCAACTACGACAGTGATGGCGATACCTATCGCGTCCTCCTTTTAACTGACACTGACCCCATTCCCTTCACCACGGTTTACTCGTCCGGGCGATCGGGTAAACAGGAGAAGGTGCAGCAAATTAATGCTTACCTGACAAATGAGCACCAAAAAACACTGACCATCCAGCAAGATGACCGTATGTTTGGTTATATATTGGGGGGCGTTTTTGGGACGGTGGGGCTGGTTAGTATGGGTTCAGTGCTTTTTCGGTGGTGAAGTGGAGGGGGTAAAGACTACCCTGCTATAATTTGGGCAGCATCACATCGCCCCAAGATTGCTCAAACCCCCATTGACCCTAGCCTTGTCCTTTGCTTACTCCATCTTTGTGTTATCTCGGTTTCTATAATAATGATGAAATATTTCTGGCTCCGTCATCTCCGCCCTCATCAGCGCTTTTTCTGGGGAACAATCCTTACCGCAACCGTGTTACCCCAGCCTGGACAAGCCATTGAGCCGTACCATCCCCAACTCCAACTTAAAGCAACGGTTCAGGATACTGAGCACGGCTTGCAACAGGGGCGGCTGGAGCAAAGGGGGTTAGAACTAGAACAGAGTCGATTGGGGCCAGACTTTTTGCCAGGGGCGATCGCCCAGAGTAGTCAGGATGAAGAAATCAATATTCGGGTTTACGAACAGGCCAGTCCCGGCGTAGTGGCCATCGATGCAGGGTCTGCTACTGGCAGTGGGAGTATCATCACGTCGGGCGGTTTAGTGTTAACTAATGCCCATGTGGTTGAGGATGCGAGGGGTAGTGTGACGGTCATGCTAGCGGACGGTCGAGAACTCACCGCTGATGTGGTAGGGTTTGATCCTACAGGTCGGGATTTGGCGGCCCTGCAAATTCGTAATGCTCGAAATTTGCCCACGGTGAGACTGGCAGCGCCTAATTCTGTCCGCGTGGGCCAACGGGCCTTTGCCATTGGCAGTCCCTTTGGCCTAGCCAACACCTTCACCATCGGCATCGTCAGCCGCCTTGATGTTGACGATGGCATGATCCAAACCGATGCCGCCATCAACCCCGGCAATTCTGGCGGTCCCCTGCTTAACGCCGATGCCGAAATGATTGGGGTCAATACCGCCATTTATACGACGGGAGGAAACGCAGGTAGTATTGGCATTGGCTTTGCGGTGCCCATTGATCACGTGAATACTTTTATTGCGGCAGTGGAATCAGGCCGAGCCTCTAGCACGGCCAGCCGTACAGGTTCCCTCGACTTTACCCCCACCCCGATCCAAGTGAATGCTCCGCCCATCTCTGGCCAGTTCGCCGATGGCGATAATGTTTTACCGGGGGATGGCAGTTTGTTTGATGTTTATTCCTTCAGTGGTCAAGCAGGGCAAGCGGTGACAATCGCCATGGATAGCGTTGATGTGGATGCCTATCTCATCCTGCTGGATAGTCAGGGGAATGAGGTGGCCTTTGATGATGATGGCGGCGGTAATTTGAATGCCCGGATTGATACAGTTTTACCTGGCTCTGATGACTATCTCATTCTGGCTAATACCTTTCAGGCGCGAGAGTTTGGAGCCTATCGCCTCCAGGTGAATAGTGGGGCTAGTGGCAGCGCCAACGGGATTATTTTAGCAACACAGGGTCGCCTGGAGTCGGGCGATTCCGTGCTTCGAGACGACCAAAGCTTATTTGATGAGTATCGCTTTAATGGCCGTAGCGGTCAGCAAGTCGAAATCCTACTCACCAGTTCCGACTTTGACACCTATTTGATTTTGGCTGGCCCCAATGGTGATTCCATCGAGCAAAATGATGATCGGTCCGAGGGGAATACCAATTCTAGAATCCAAATTACCCTACCCCAAACCGGAAGCTATAGTGTTTTAGTCAATTCCTACGATGCTACTGGGCGAGGCGCTTATGAGTTACGGGTTCGATCCCTAAATTGATTGGCGCACTCTGAACATTGCTACCGGGTACACCGTAGGAACATTGAGGGGGGCTTAACCGGACGGGGGCGATCGCTAACCGAGGCGATCGCCTCCAGGATCAGCCTTAGGGACGGTCTATCCCAGCATTGGGGCGTTGTTATCTGGCAAGTGCGGGGTATCATTGAAGCGCCGAATTTGCCACAGGCTACTGTTGTACAAAGTATTTCCGTCCTGCTGTAACCAGCGCTTCCCATCGAGTCTTAACTCAAACAATGCAGTGTGAGCCACCGGAAATTGCCAGGTGCGATCGCTCCCCCACAATACCGAAATTAGTTGATACAGTATCCATTCATGGGTGATGATCCAGAGGCGATCGCCATTGCCATGGTTTTGTAGTACCATCTGCAACCAACGTTGGGCACGGTTGCGAATGGCGTTAGGGGACTCGGCCCCTGGCACCGATATCCAGTCTGCGCTCGTTTCTAATTGGTCACAAAGGTGGGGATAGCGCTGTTGCGCTTCCTGCCAGGTGAGTCCGGTAAAAATGCCCGCGTCCCCTTCAGCGATCGCCATCGTATAGTCACACGCAATGGTTGATGGCTGATGTTGTAAGATTGCTGCTGTTGTTTGGCGGGATCGCAATAGGGGGCTAGAGTAAATCTGTGTGGGGGACTCAATATGTTTCCTTAGCCATTGAGCCAACCGCTGGACCTGCTGTTCACCTTGGGCCGATAGGGGGTAAGCACCATGCCCCTGCATTCGCTGTTGGCAGTTACCCACTGATTCCCCATGGCGGATAAACAAAAGGGTAAGCATTATCCCTCACCGCCTAGGCTTTGTTTTTGAAGGGCGATCGCTTCTTTTTCTTTTGCTTAGCCTTTTGCTTTTCGTAATCAATTTCCCGCAACTTCTTGGTAATCCGCTCGAAATATTCACCCATATATTCTTCCATGGTGGTGATACTTCCCGGATCAATATTAAACGCGGCATAGGTTTCATCCATGTTGGCATTCAACGCCTTACCGGACGACACCACATCCAAAAAGGCTAGCCGATCAGCCGTATTCCACCCCCACTGGAAGAAGTACAAAAACTTCCGAAATCCTTGAATGACCCCACCGGGAATTTTCCAGATTCTGGCATCCTTTCTGGACAGACGTTCGCATAAGCCAATAATTTCATTTCCCCCCCACGCCTTTGTCCCCACCACTGGGAACGTATGCCCAATAGATTCTGAAGTAGTCAGGGCTTTAACGGCAAAGCGGGCGATGTCTTGGGTATCCATGTAGGCGATGGGTGAGGTGTCGCCCATCATCCAAACCGCTTGCCCTTCTAGAACGGGAATGGAATATTGGCCAATCAACCCCTGCAAAAAACCACAGGGTCGTAAAATAGTATAGTCTAAACCGGATTCTTGGAGGAATAACTCCGTACACCGCTTGATTTCCATTAAGGGAACATTCGGATATTTTTCGGCATCCAAAATCGAGAAAAAGATGTAGCGATTAATGTTAGCGGCTTTCGCAGCCTGAATGAAGGCCACTTTGCCATCCCAATCCACCTGCTTGATGGTGAGGGAATCCGTCGCACGGGCTGTGGCCGCATCAATAATGGCATCAATGCCTTCCAATGCAGGCAAAACTGTATCAGGGCGACAGAGATCCCCGCCCACCAACTCTGCTCCCCACTCCTTCAAAAATGCAGCCTTACGAAAGCTGCGTACCATACAACGAACTTGATGGCCCTCGTCAATGGCCCGACGAGCAACCTGCCTACCTAAAGTACCTGTAGCACCAATGATTAATAGCTTCATGGGGAACTGGGCCTAATGCCTAATAATGTTAACTTTTTATAAGGTGTTATCAGAAAGCTTACCAGATAAACGAGAATCTGGTGTCACATTACATCCCAGTCTCATCAAACTTCTTGCAATACTGATGCTGCTAACGGGTTGACGAGGAGCGAACCCATCCTGCCTACGGGTGACACAAACATCCTCCCAGCCAGGGTTTCACCCTACGATAAGCTGGGAATGGTGCGCCCAACTGGTCCGTCCAAACCAGGTTTGACAAACACCACAAATAATCATTGGAGAAAGGGATTCAGGTAAAACCCATAACCCTTACGTTCCAATGATGTCAGTGATGGTTGCCCGATGGATGGACCAAAGGGTTACAATCTACTCGCCACCCTGTAGCTTGAGCAAGAGGAAGCCAAGGGATAGGCCCACCAAAATTAAGGTAGACGACAGGATAGCTGCATTCAACATTTCGCCGCTCATGGGTGTTCTCCAACCGTAAAGTGTCCTAAGTATTTTAGGGTACTTTGAGGGCAGCATGGCCCTAAATTTTGAGAGTTAGAATTGGAAACAAAATCTTCACATTTCTCAGAATTGGGAAGGCGTTTTCTAATTTAGGGCTGTTTGGAATGGGTGTTTTTTGATAAAGGAGCGGTGACATGGGTGCAAGGGGGAAATCGGTTCCAGCGTTGGCAGTGACGGTGGGTGATCCGGCTGGGATTGGGCCGGAGGTGGTGCTCAAAGCCTTAGCTGATGAGGATTTGGTGCAGCGGGCTGAAATCACTGTGGTGGGCGATCGCGCCCTGCTTCAGCGGACTTATGATCATTTGAAGGCGCGATATCCCCATCTCTCCTTGGCTGATCCGGCTCGGCTGACCATTTTGGATATTGACATTCCCCCAACCCAACGGGACAAAGTGATTAATAGTCAAGGCAATGCGGTCAGCGGGTCGATTAGTTTTCGCAGTATGGAGGTGGCGATCGCCCACACCCTGGCGGGAATGTTCCACGGTATTGTTACCGCCCCCATTGCCAAGTCTGCCTGGAAAGCCGCAGGACATCTTTATCCAGGGCAAACGGAATTGTTGGCGGAATCGGCTGGGGTGGAGCGATTTGGGATGCTGTTTGTGGCGCGATCGCCCCATGTTCCCTGGACCCTCCGTACCCTGTTGGCCACCACCCACATTCCTCTGCGGCAGGTACCGGATACCCTCAGCCCCGCGTTAATGACCTTAAAGTTGGAATTATTGCTCGAAAGCTTGGCCCGTGACTTTGGGATCAGCCAACCTAGAATTGCGATCCCTGGACTCAATCCCCACAGTGGTGAACAGGGGCAACTGGGGCAAGAGGAACAGGATTGGCTGGAACCGTGGCTGGGGCAGATGCGATCGCGGTTTCCCCATATCCACCTAGAGGGTCCGGTCCCCCCAGACACCCTTTGGGTCCGACCGGGGCGGGTTTGGTTTGGGTCGCTTCCGGTGGAACAGGGCCACGATGCTTACCTGGCCCTCTACCATGACCAAGGATTAATTCCGGTAAAGATGTTAGGGTTTGATCGAGCCGTTAACACCACCATCGGCTTACCCTTTGTGCGGACTTCCCCGGATCACGGCACAGCTTTTGATATTGCCGGACAGGGCATTGCTGATGCCACCAGTATGGTAGCGGCGATTGAGGTGGCGATCGCCCTAAGCCAACAGCGACAGTCAATCCTGTATGCATAACAGGGGAATTTACGACATAGTAGCAATACGGAATCGCCACACCCTATCAAAATCCGTGTTTTTACCCCTTAAGGTTGGCAATATGAAGCGCTAGTAATATGGAGGGCAGAGAGGAGTGGTAAAACTCTGATGGGCTGACGAAAGATCATGACGTAGATCCTGTGTTGCGTTGTGATTAACATCAGCCCACCGTGCCATTCAGCCTTTAACCTTGACCCAATATCGCAAGAAGAGAATATTCTGATGGATTTTCACGCAAGACAGCAAAACATCAAGCGAAGTTACATCGTTTGTTCGACGGGACGTTCCGGTAGTACCCTCCTCTGCAAAACCTTGGCACAACTCAATCAATTTGGCAATCCAGACGAATATTTCCATCATAGAAACCACCTTAACCGATTACAACTCAAGGAAAAGCCTGAAGGATTTATCTCCTATTTTGAATCTGTTTTAGATCAAGGGTTGAGTCATAATGGAGTTTTTGCTATCAAAATGCATTGGTGGCAACTCTATGATTTTTGGGAAATTACGCGGCAGTTGGATGAATTTAAGGGAATGAATGAGGTTGAAATTCTCCACGATGTATTTCCTAATCTAAAATTTATCTATATTTGGCGACAAGATATGATAGCCCAAGCGGTTTCAACGGAAATTGCTTTACAAACGGGAGAGTGGGTCAAGGGGAGCAAGCGCTTTAATGCTGGCAGTTCTAGCCCTCCTGAGGAGCATATGAATCTGGAGACTGGCAGACACGAGGCGGAACCAAGCATCAAGTTTCGGCCTCTAAAAATTTACCGATGGGAACAGAAATTCAAAGACCAAAATAGGCGTTGGCAACAATTTTTTACCGATTATCAGCTAGATCACCATGAGCTGACCTATGAGCGACTGACGAGTAATTTTGAACAGGAAGTGATGGATGTAATTAAATTTTTGGAGTTGGAACCTGAAGTGGATCACTCAAGGCTCAAAATGCCAACTAGGCGGCAAGCAAACACGGTCAATGAAGAGTTCACGACCTGTTATAAGGCATTCCCTCCTGTGTTTTTGAGGGGAATGAATAAACTCAATGTATTATTTTCCTAAAACTTCTGTCCCTTGGATTATGCGCTCAAAGATGAAGAATTCATAAGACCTGATGGTCAAATGTGGGGGACGCACCAATATGACAATGGGGCTTGCGATCGCACCCGACTCAGGCCAGTCACCCAATGCTAACCCGTGAATGGAGCGATCGCTAATCAATCAGCTAAACCAATCAGCCAAACTTTACGGCGGAGGAAAAAATAACGTGACGGAAATGAAAACGGGGTTGCCCAGTGTTCGACAGCTACAAACCTTTATTCGCAATGGGCAGCAGGTAGAAGTAAAGATTTCTACAGGCGATATGTTAACCGGAAAGCTACTGTGGCAAGATGACGAATGCATTTGCATTGCGGATGCTAATAATCAACCATTAATTATTTGGCGACATGCATTGGTGTTGATCAAACCCTTAGTGTAAGTTTCCAACTAATAGCCAGATACAAAATACATGATTGACGATACCTGATTATTGTCATCTTATTCGCCAACATTTCTTCCGCCTAGTTTATGAAATTTCGCGTATTTCTAGAGTCGTATGAAGGCGATCGCTGGGAAGGTCGGGTACTGCTCGTTCCGGCGATCGCTTCTACCGCTTCCACTAAGGATCAGGTGCTATCTAGCCTTGCCCATCAACTCCAAGCGTTTCTGCGAGACGAAGATTTAGATTATGTGCTGTCCCATTATCGGTTTGAACCGGATCAAAGCCTGATGGCATTGGAATTGGATGTGGTACCTGCGAATTCCCCAAACTCCGATCCCATTTTGCTGGCTTTGGATGTGGTGCTGACGCGGCGAGTTGTGCGGCGGGGGACTCGTCACCTGATCACCGTACCCCATATCCCCGACTTCAGCCTCAGCTTTAACCGGGCAGACAAGTTGGAACAAGCTGCCCGTAATGCCCTGCTCAAACATTTCAAGACTTTTTCGGTGCGGGACATTGATGCGTTGGATCGATCCGCCAACGCTGAACTGGCCGTGGTTGAGGCGGAAGGTCCACCAACCCCCTTTACTGCTGCCGCTAGTCCCAGTGTGTCCCCAAGTCCCCCTCGACAGACCATTCTGGACCAGTGTGGCATTAATGTTAGCCAGCAAGCTGCGGCCAATCAGGTAGGACATTTTGACGGACGAGAGGCGGTATTGGAACGGGCGATCGCCCTTCTCGCCCAACCCGGTCCCAGCAGCATGGTGTTAGTGGGGCCATCGGGGGTGGGTAAAACCGCATTGGTGGAGGAAATTGCCCGTCGCATTCATCAGAAACAAGCCCCGCCATCCCTCCATCAGCGCCAAGTCTGGTTTGTTACTGCGAATAATTTAATTGCTGGACAAAAATATACGGGGGAATGGCAAGGTCAGGTGCAAAATCTGATTCAAGTCGCGTCTAAAGGACGGCAGATTTTGTTGATGGGCAGTCCTAACGGCATTTTGGATGCAGGGCGCTGGAGCGAGAGCGATAACAATATGGGGCGGTTTTTGAGACCCTACATGGAAAGCGGTGCCATTACTGTAATTTGCGAATGCTCTAGCGACGAGTATGATGTGGCGGAAAAACTGGAACCCAGTTTTATGCGAGCCATGCAGCGGCTTGATTTGCTGGAACCGACGGTGGTGGAAACGACGACAATTATTCAGCAGGCCACCCAACACCTCATGACGGATCATGCCGTCCGGTTTGAGCCAGCGGTGGTAGAGACGGTGATGAATTTGACCCGGCGATTTCTGCCCTATCAAGCCTTTCCTGGCAAGGCGGTGAAGCTGTTACAGCAGATGATCCGCGATCGCCTCTTTCAGGAAAAGACTGCCCCAGCCCTACCCCACCTCAGTAGCCAGGATGTGTTGGTGTATTTCGCCAAGATCACCGGACTGCCCCTCGCACTGCTGTCCGATGCCGAAAAGCTAGATGTGGAGGAAGTACGGCAGTATTTTGGCGATCGCCTCCTGGGACAACCGGACGCGATCGCCGCTGTCACCGATCTAATCACCATCATTAAAGCGGGGCTGAATGATCCCCACAAACCCCTGGGTAGCTTCTTCTTTGTGGGACCAACCGGGGTGGGCAAAACCGAATTGGCGAAGTTACTGGCGGAATATTTGTTTGGCAGTAGCGATCGCCTCCTCCGCTTTGACATGAGCGAATATGCCAGCGGGGATGCCCTGGCTCGACTGATCGGCAGCACCTGGCAACCCAAGTCCGGTGGCGAATTGACCCGGCGAGTGCGGGAACAACCCTTTTCGATTATCCTGCTGGACGAATTGGAAAAAGCCAACCCCGTCATTTTCGATGCCCTGCTGGGGGTGCTGGGGGAAGGTCGCCTTACCAATGCCGCCGGACACACCACCGATTTCCGCAACACGATCATTATTATGACTTCCAACTTGGGGGCGAGTCAGAGCCAAGCACCCACTTTGGGATTCGCCACCGACAGCAGCGACGATGAGAGCGATCGCATCACCCACTACATTGAAGAAGCCGAACGCTTTTTCCGGCCAGAGTTTTTCAACCGCATTGACCACGTTGTCGTCTTCCGTGCCCTCAGTTTTGAGGCAATGGGCCGGATTACCCGGCGGGAATTGGATAAATTGCTGGAACGGGAAGGCATCCAAAAACGCAACTTATTGGTGGAAATTGACGATGCCGTCATTGGGCAGTTACTGGCCCAAGGCTTCCATCCCAAATACGGTGCCCGTCCCCTCAAGCGAGAAATTGAGAAAACCGTCATTGTTCCCCTCGCTACTCTCCTGATTCGCAAAGAACCCAACGCCAACCATATTCTTCGGTTCCAAGTGCGTTCTGGCAACGTTCACCTGGATCTGATTCCCATCGCTACCCCCGCAGAAGCGCCCCCTGAACCAACTCCCACGGTGAAACAGGCGAAAGCGATCGCTGCCCTCCTCACCGAATTAGCCGATCAGCAAGAGGTGCTGCTAGAAATCGAAACCTCCCCCATGTTCGAGTCCCTCCGCACCACCATGAATCGCCTCCTCACCCAAAGCTATGCCCCCCACTTTTGGGATGATGCCGCCACCGCCCGCCAAACCCTCAGCCGCATCTACCATCTCGATCGCGTCATCAACCGCTGGGGCACCCTACTGGAACGCTCCGATCGCCTCATCGTCAAAGGGGAAGCGATGCAGCGCAGTTCACCCCCTGCCGCTGCCCTCATTAAATTAGAGGAAGACACCGATCAACTAGAAGCCGACATTGCCTACTGGCAGTTGGAATGCGCGGGGTTATCGTCAGGCTATCAACACGATCGCGTCCTCCTTAGCTTTGTGGCTATTGGGTCCGACAGTCAACCCTGGCTAGAACAACTGGTGCAGGTTTACACCACCTGGACTGAACGCAAAGGCTACGAGTGTGCAGTGTTGAAACCGAGGGGCGATGGCGCAACGCCACTCCAAAAGGAGTATCGCCGTGCCTGGGGACTGTACATCAACGGCAGCAATGTGTTCACCATTCTCCAGGGGGAAGCGGGACTGCATAAGCTTAGTCAGAGTGGGGGACAAGGTAGAGGACTGAGTGGGAGCGATCGCCAAAAATCCCTCGTCCGCCTCCGCCTGATCGCAGTTCCCGAATCCGTCAACGAATCCGAGAATCTCCACGCCGAACTCCACAGTCTGATGATGACTGAATCGCCCACCGACACCGCCGATGCCGATCATCTCGTCCGCGTCTACAGCCAAGGTCGCCACGCATCTGTCCGAGATCCTCGCACTGGCGTTAAAGTTGGGAATGTGCGATCGGTTTTGGAACAGGGAGATTTGGATGCGTTTTTGTTAGCAGCATTGCAACAAGAAATCGAAGATTAGCCTATTTTCTTAGAATTTCTTGTTAAAGTATATGTGTGGACTATTTTTAGTTAATTTTTAGTCATGTCAGAGACACTAACTATTCAAGACTTTGCAGGTATTAAGTACCTAGAAATTGAAATAAAGAAGATCAACATATTGATAGGCCCACAGGCAAGTGGCAAAAGTATTTGTGCCAAGATTTTATTTTACTTCAAAAGCTTTGTATGGAACATGTTATCTGTCATAGAAAATGAACAAACAAAACGAGAACTAGATGCTGATTTTCGCAAAACTTTTGAAGAGTATTTCCCTCCAAGCTCCTGGGGAAAACAAAACTTTTGCTTGAGGTATGAAGTTGGTGATCTCTTCATTGAAATTAGTCGGAGAGACCTAGTGAACAAAGGAAGACTAACAATTGAATATTCCGACTTCTTCAAGAAAGAGCTTGGAAGACTGCGGACAATTTCTAAAAGAGCAAAAGAGAGTCTGTCTAATGGAAAAACTAACTACGATGATTTTGATAGACTTTATTTGAGTAGGCAAATGCTCAGGGAAGCCTTAGTAGATTCTTTAGAAAAAATCGCATGTCGTGAAGTTGCTTTTGACCAGCTATTTATTCCTGCAGGGCGATCTTTTTTCGCCAATCTTCAAAGCAACATATTTTCATTCTTATCGAATAATAATGCTTTAGATCCTTTTCTTAGAGAGTTTGGATCAATATATGAAAATATGAAATTAATACGTCTCAGGGCTAGACGTAGAGATAAAGAGGTAGATGAAAAAGAGAAATATATTCGAGAAGAAATCAATAGATTAATAGAAAAATCCCTCTGTGGGAAATATATTCACGAAAAAGGTGAGGATTTTCTAGAGGTAACTGATGGTAGACGTATTAGTGTTGCCAACTCATCTTCTGGCCAGCAAGAAACCTTGCCACTGACAATTATGTTATCTATGCTTCCTTTATTAGTTTCATCGGCAGGTCGCACAGTCTATATTGAAGAACCAGAAGCACATTTATTTCCAGATGCACAGCGCAATATTGTTGAGTTAATTGCCACTGTTTTTAATTCTCAAAGCGAGCAGATCCAGTTTTTTATAACTACTCATAGTCCTTACGTTTTAACAGCCTTTAACAACTTGCTTCAGGCAGGTATCTTGTATAAAGAACCTAAAATGGGAGTTCTAGATAAATTACAGAAGATTATATCGAAGTATAAGTCTATTGATGTTTCTGACTTAACTGCCTATGCCTTGTCAGATGGTGAATGCAAAAACATAATATGTCCAGAAACCAAGCTAATCGATGCAAAGATGATTGATTCTGTTTCCGATGAACTAGCTATCCAGTTTGATGAACTTCTAGAGTTAACCTAAGTTTTAAACCAGAGCCATGAAAAGTGTCCCGCCGAAATGTGAAAAGATTAGGAAAGATAGAAAAATAGTACTTGAGGAAAATAAAAGTAAAATTACATTCCTAAATCCTAACGGTGTAAAAATCTTAGTTATTCAAGTTGACGGTTGTGTTATTGATGATAATCAAACTGCACGGTGTGACTATGCTCTAGTGCCAAAAAAAGAATTAGAAATATATGTTGAACTCAAAGGACGAGACATTAATCATGCAGTTCAGCAATTAGAATCAACAATTACATTCTTATCAGAAAATCCTCAATCAATTAAAAAACTCTGCTTTATTGTTTCCTCTCGTGTCCCTAAACAGACGACAACTATCCAGCAAATTCAATCTCGCTTTAAGAAACAGTTCAATGCAGTTTTCCGAGTGAAAAACATTCAGGAAACGTTTGATCTCAGCACTCTGTACATAAGCGATCGCATTCCCTGAGATAAAGGGGCGATCTCGTCCATCGAGATGGGGGGCGATCGCCCCATCCCAATGAACTACACTAAAGGAGTATCAGCGTTTGGGGGAGCGATCGCGTTTCCTACGATGAGAAGGTGATCGAATTCACTGAGAGGCAAACAAGCGCCACACCTCGTGTTCATACAGCAACACCAATATGTTCTATTTGTTTTGTATAGAGAAAACATGGAAGGAAGGGATGATTCAATCCAGTGTGCGTTGGTTTGCCTGTGCAGAGCACCTGATTGACTGACAAAACTCAAACAGCCCTCACCCCAACCCCTCTCCCAGAGCGGGAGAGGGGCTTTCGACCCAAGAACCTGGTTTGAAGTCCCTTCTCCCCTTTTGGGAGAAGGGATTTAGG